>JASFTE010000544.1:0-4051 GCA_050114035.1 Armatimonadota bacterium
GGGGGTGCGTGAGTCTCGGGGCCGGAAAACGGGACAGGCAGCGATTTCCATGGAGCGCTGGAGCAGCGATGATGCATTGGGCGGGGAAGCGATGGGCTGGGTGGGTGGCGCAGGCCTTGGCGGTGGAAGTCAGTGACAGTGAGACTGCGGGGAGTCTCGCGGTTTTCCGGCGTGGGTTGATCGGGAGAGAGGCTGGGGCCTCAGAGCAGGAGTGGTAATCAGCGTGATGATGCTGACGACGGTCTGTGCAGTGCTCAGGTGCTTCGACATCGCATGTGCGGAGGTGGGGCCTATGTCGCAGGGGCAGGTAGTGACGCGGGAAGTCGAGGGTGCCGTTGACCATAACCACTGTACGACGCGGCAGTTTCAGCATATGGCGTTCCGGCACGAGGGCGTCTGGTTCGTCTTCTACAGCGATGGCCGGGACTTCGTGTGGCAGAGCTCGGAGGACGCGGGTCGGAGCTGGCGGCGGGGTGGGGAGCGGGCGGCGGCGGCGCCGAATGGGTCGAGTAGCTGCGATGTGTTGAGGGTGGGGGACCTGGTCTACATCACCTATGTGCACTACCCGCTGGGACGCTACGATGTGAACGCGCCGTATGCGAGGGATCCGGCGAGGCGGCATGAGTACACGCACGAGGGCAGGATCAGGAAGGGCCGGATGGCGGGGCGGACGATCCGCTGGCTGGAGGAGGTCAACGCCGGCTTCACCCCGGACTACTCGAACCTCGTGCGCGACAGCGCGGGGCACCTGTGGGTATTCACGCGCGAGGATGAACAGGGCGTCGCGCACCGCAGCCGGAGGCCGGACGACATCAGTGAGTGGATGCCGGGGACAGTGTGCATCCCGAACACGGGGCGGCACGCGATGGACGCCGCGGCGCTGGATGGGGGCAAGCTGTACGCGGCCTCCGTTCTCACGACGGGCGGGGAGCTCTATGGGAACCTGTTCGACGGGGAAGCGTGGGGGCGCGAGGCGACGCTGCTCGCGGGCGACATGACAACCACTGCCGGCGACGACCGGCGGGCGGCGCTGGAGTTCGACCCTACACAGAGGCGGCTGCATCTGGTGTACGTCGATGGCGAGAGCAGGCTGAGGTATCGCCGTCTCGACTCGCCCTATCGCCCCGAGGACTGGAGTCCGGCGGTGGGCGCACCGGGGCGGGAGCTGGCGCGGGGCGTGTTCACCTGCGCTCTCAGCGTGGACAGCTCGCGGACGTCGTACGGGCTCGTGATCACGTACGGCGTGGAGAAACACGTGGGCGGGGACAAGCGGGAGCGCACGGGCGAGCTGTATGCGCGGAGGTTCGACGGCAAGGAGTGGGTGGGTGCGGCCATCCTCGTCAGTCAGCCGGGCACGATCCACAACTGGTACCCGAACGTGAGCCAGGATGCCAGGGAGGGGCTGTGCGTGATGTACTCGCGCTCGGTGAGCGACAGGCGGCTGGGGAAGCCGTTGGCAGTCATGGTGAGCGTGGCGGAGCTCGGTGGCCCTTAGGGGCTACTCCTCAGCCTTCTCCGCCGCCTCGGTGATGGCCCTCCGCCGGTAGGCCTCGTCGGGCCGGGTGTGGATGCGGGAGACGTTCTCGGCGGTCAGGAAGTTCGGGCCCCCGAAAGCGTGCGTCCCGCGGAGGATCTTGCACGTCTTGGCGCACATGGCGGTGATGGCCTCGACCTCGGCGGCGGTGGCGGCCATGGCGATTATGCCGTGGCTCTGCATGAGGATGGCCTTCGGCAACTCCCCCCACTCGTCCAGATGTGCGTCAACGGCGTCCTGCACGGCGCGGGCGAGGGGCAGGCCCGGGTCAACGTACTCCACGAAGGCCGGGGCCGGGCCGCAGACGACGATCTCGTCGGGGAAGAGGCGGCCGCTCACGGCTGCGCGCGCGTTCTTCGCGCATACGACCGCGTTCACGTCGCTGGGGTGCGTGTGCGCGACGAAGCGGACTGTCTCCAGATGCAGGAGCGCCGCATGCAGCACCGTCTCCACCGACGGCCGCAGTGTGGCGGCCGGGTCCACCCTCGCGGCCGCCAGGGCGTCCCTGATCTGCTCGTCGGTCATGTCTCCGGCCTCGAGCAGCGCCAGGACGTCCGCCGTGCGGACCTGGACGAAGCCGCCCGCGTCGATCCCGTCGAGCTGCCGCCCGCTGGCCTTCACGAGGAAGGTGGCATCGTCCATCTTCGCGGAGGTGTTGCCCTCGTGCAGGAGTACGAAGTCCCGGGCCGGATCGCCGAGCCGGCGGGACATGTGGACGAGCTGGTCGAGTACGCCGGTCTCCGCAGTCATGGCCGTGAATCCTGGTTGCGGGTCGGTGCGGCATTGAGCTTCGCGCCGTGCGGGGCTGTCACCTGCAGGCCATCGGGGCGCGGCTGAGGAACGTGCGCCGGATCGCCACGGCGGCAGAGGGAGTCGCCGGGCCTCGCGCATACTTCCTGACCACGGGATTGCAGTGGATCTGATACTTGTGCCGCTTATCATGGGTCTGGCCGCCGTCGTGCAGGGGGCCACGGGCTTCGGGTATGGGCTGGTGGCCATGGCCGTGCTGGCGAGCCTGCTGCACATCAAGGCAGCGGTTGTGATCCTGGCGCCGGCGAGCTTCTGCCTGTGCACGATGCTGTTCCTGCGGCTGCGCTCACATGTCGCGTGGAGGGACGCGACGCCGATCGCCATCAGCGTGGTGATGGGGGTGCCTCTGGGGGCGGCGTTCCTGGTGCACGCGGATCCGGCCCTGCTGCAGGCGGTGCTCGGCGTCCTGCTGATCGTGAGCGCGCTGTACGCCACGCTGCCCAGACTGGCGGAGAGGGCGTGGCACCGGGTGTTTCTGGGCGTGCCGTGCGGGCTTCTGTCCGGGGCGATGGGCGGGGCGCTGGGGGCGAGCGGGCCGCCGGTGATCGCGTTCGTCTCGACGCAGGGATATGGTCGGTTCCGCTATACGGGTACGCTGCAGTTCGTGTTCGGGGTGATGGCTTTGGCGCGTCTGGTGGAGTTCGCGAGGCGGGGGCTGTTCACTCAGGATCTGCTGCTGCAGAGCGGGCTCGGCGTGGTCTGTGTGCTCGCCGGGGCGCTCGTGGGGGTGCGCGTTCTGCAGCGGTTCTCGGACAGGACGTTCAGAGGCATCGTCACGGTGTGCCTGGTGCTGCTGGGGCTTCGGTACCTGATCTTCTGATGCGGGGGCGGCGTTTTGGTCGCCGACGAGGATGTCTGGGGCCGGGCGGGAACGTGGCAGTGGACCACGGCGGCTCTGGTGCCGGGGAAGCCTCGATAGCACGCGCAGCCGCTTCTGGAGGAGGAAGCAGTATGCCTCGTGTCCGCATTCCGTACTCGCGCCGCGAGCTCTTCGCCGAGGGACCGGCGCCGCCGCGCACGGGTCGGCAGCTCGACCATGTCGCTTTCCCGCTCGGGGGGATCGGGACGGGGATGGTGAGCCTCGGTGGCTGGGGACAGCTCAGGGACTGGGAGATCATGAACCGGCCCGCCAAGGGGGCCGGCAATGCGGATGCATTCTTCACGCTGCGCGTGCAGACGGGCAGCAAGGAGCCGCTGGTGCGGGTGCTGCAGGGCCCGGCGGGAGGCGACTTCTACTTCGCGGACGGGCACTCGGCGGCGAAGGGGTCCGGCGAGGGTCTGCCGCGCTTCCACGACGTGAGCTTCGCGGGGGACTTCCCGATGGCGGCGGTGCGTCTGAAGGACCGGGAGGTGCCCGTGGCGGTGACGCTGGAGGCGTTCAATCCGTTCATCCCGCTGAACGCGGACGACTCGAGCATCCCGGTGGCCATCCTGGTGTACCACCTGCGCAACACGAGCAGGCGGGCCGTCGAGGCGACGGTCTTCGGCAACCTGACGAATGTGATTGGCCCGCGGGAGGGCGCGGGCCGGGTGAATGAGGCCCGCAGCGGGGACGGGATCGCGGGGCTGTATCTGTCGGCCGAGAACGTGGGGGAGGATTCGCCCCAGTTCGGCTCCATGGCGCTGGCGGCAGTGTGGCCCGACGTGGACGTGTGGACAAACTGGACCGACGACGGCCGGGGTCGTATGGCGAAGTTCTGGGACACC
>JASFTE010000545.1:0-4042 GCA_050114035.1 Armatimonadota bacterium
TCAATTGCAGGCCCAGCGCGCCGTGGAGCTCGCCGCCACCGACGCGGCCGGGCTCGTGGGCTATGTGATGCTGCAGGCCGGGCGGCCGGCCGAGGCGCAGACGCAGTTCACGACGGCGGCGCAGGCGCAGCCCAACGATGCGCGCTGGCAGCTCGGTCTCGGACTCGTGGCCCTGGGACAGCGTGACGCCGGGCCCGCTCTTGACCTGCTGGAGCGCGCGGCGCAGATCGCGCCCGACGAGCCGCTGCCGCGGGCGTATCTGGCCGCCGCGCATCTGCGCGCGGGCGACCTCCATGCCGCGGATGCGGCGGCCTCCCAGGCCGTCCGTCTCGGGCCCGACCACCATCTGTCCAATACCTACCTGGCCTATGTGCGGCTGGCACAGGGCAGGCTCGACGAGGCCGTCGCCGCGGGCGCAACGGCGGTGCAGGCGGCGCCGCGGTCGGCCCTGGCACACGAGGCGCTGGGCACTGCACAGTTCTTCGCCGGCGACCTCACGGAGGCCCGGGCATCCCTCGATGAGGCCGTCGGGCTCAACCCACTGTCCGGAAGCACACACCTGACACTGGCCAAGCTCTTGGCTGCCGAGGACGAGATCGAGGACGCACTGGGCGAGGCGCAGCTCGCTGTCAGCCTCAATCCCGAGAGCGGCCCTTCGCGCAGCACGCTGGGCATGCTCTTGCTGCTCAACAACGACCCGCGGCGGGCGGGCCGCGAGTTCGGGAAGGCCCTGGAGGCCGACCCGAGCCTGGTGGACGCGCAGACGGGATGGGGCACCGTGCTGGCCAGGCGGGGCCAGTTCCGCGAGGCCCTCAATCAGCAGAAGTCGGCCGTGGCCGTGGACACTGGCTCTGCCGCGGCCCACAACAACCTGGGCGGCGCCCACGCCGCGCTGGGCCACATGGATCCGGCCCTCGACGAGCTGCAGCTCGCTATCGACCTGCAGCCGGAGTGGGGGCTGCCCCACGGCAACCTGGCCCTGGTCCATCTGGAGCAGAATCGCTTCCGCGAGGCCATCGAGGCCGGGGAGCGGGCAGTCGAGCTCGGGGAGCGCTCCGCGCATCTGCACACGATCCTGGCCCGCGCGTACATGCGCCAGGGCCGCACGGACCGAGCGTTGGCGGAGCTGCGGCAGGCGGTGTCGCTGGACGAGGACTACGCGCAGGCGCGCTTCCAACTGGCTCAGCTCTACCTGCAGCAGGACCGGGCGCGCGATGCGGTACGCGAGATCCTCACCGCGGTGACCACGGATCCGTCGGCCATGCTCGAGACGCGTCGGTACGCGCGGACGGAGAACACGTTCGCCGCCGGGGAGTTCGGGCGGCTCCACTTCGACGGCCGGCACAGCAATGTCGCCGCCAAGGGGCGCGTCAACTTCTTCCTCAGCGGGCAGCTGGAGGATACCGGCGGCTTCCGGTCGGTGAATCAGGACCACGCCGAGCAGTTCCTGGAGATCATCGCCGGGGATCAGCCACGCCCCACGCAGCAGTTGGTCCTCTTCGCGACACTGCTGAACCGCACGGGCGGTCTCCCCGGGCCGGTGACGCCCGGCTCCGGGGGCGACGCGGACAACCGCCAGTCGTTCACCGGCGTGCAGGCGAGCCTCGCCTATCGCCAGCGCCTGTCCCGCGACGTGACGGCGACGGGCAAGTACTCCTTCCGCCGCGACATGTTCCGCTTCCGCGATCCCAGCAGCCTCACCGGGTCGGACACGAACCCATTCCAGATGCTCGTCAACGCCGAAGCGATACACTCGCCCGAGCTGCGCGTGGACGCCAACCTCAACGACAAGCTCTCCGTACGCGCCGGGTTGGGCGCGCTCTGGAACGACCGGGACCGCCACGGTACCGCCGGGACGTTCGACCCAGGCACCGGCACCGTCACCTTCAGCCCGTTCTCAACGTCTGACTCCACGACCACGACCACGGCCTGGGTCGAGGGCCAGGCGCGCCTCAGTGACGAGTTCAGCCTCCTCCTGGGAGAGTACTGGGGTGACGACGAGGGCGCGCCGGCCGTTGGGTTGCCGAAGGTCGTCGCCACGTACCATCCCGACCGATCCACATGGCTGTCGCTCATCGCGAACCCGATCTTCCGCGCCGACATCGCCGAGCTGGCTCCCGTGGAAGCGTTGGCGGACCCGGCCGGGCTCAGCCCTCTGAACTTCGTTGAGGGCGGCGCCGGTCGCTCGTACGAGCTGCGCTACCAGCGCATCGGCAGGCGCTCCAGCACCCTTACCACTTCGCTATCGTACCAGCGTGTGCGCGGGCTCCTCATCGACGTGCAGGACCCGCAGCTCACCGGCCTCCCCACCCGCGAGGTGGTCAAGCGAGGGCACCGCTGGATCGCCGACGCCGCCTACGAGCAATGGCTCACGGACACCATCACCGGGCGCGTCTTCGTGCGCTGGCAGGACAGCCGGGGACGCTTCCCGCAGGCCCAGGTCTTCGGCACCGAGTGGCCGTACACGCCGGAGTGGCAGGTCGGCGGGCGCCTCGACTACATTGACCCCAGTGGACTTCGCATAGGACTCGACGTCGTCCACGTGGGCCAACGCTTCCACGACGCCCAGAACACCCAGGTCGTCGGCGACTACCCGCTGGTGAATCTGCATGTCCAGTTCCAGCGCAATCTGCACCAGAACTACATCCTTGAGATCAACAATCTCACCGACCGGAACTACCAGACGTTCGCGGGGTTCCCGCAGGCCGGACTCTCCGTCTTCGGGGGAGTCGAGTATCGCTACTAATCCGGCGCCATCATGAAGGGCGGATGAGGACAATGCGTAGATACGTCATCCATGTGCTCGCATGCGTCTGTGTCGTGGCAATGCTGGTGGGCTGCTCGAGCGGCGGCGCTCGCGGCCCCGTATCGGCGGGCTCGCGCTCCGCATCGGGCCAGGCGGCTGCGGCCTCCTTCATCCAGCAGTGGGCCCAGATCCTCTGGGGGCTGGCCGACTCCCAGACCGGAGCGGGATCGTTCACCTTCGGGCCCGGCACGGTTCCCGGCACCTTCGAGGGCACGACGCCGGACGGCACCACGTATCTCATGACGCCGTACCCGCCGCCGCTGCCGTCGCCGCCGTTCCCGCCGGCGGTCCCACCGCAGCCAACACATATCCCGCCGGCCCCGGATCTGGGACTTCCGCCTGCGCCTCCGCCGCCGTTCCCGGCGGCCTACTGGGCGATGCGTGTGGACATCACGTATCCCGACGGCAGCAGGCAGACGGTGTGGCAGTCCAACCAGCAAGGGAGCCCGTTTGCGGTAATGGGCCTGTATCAGTTGATCGAGACCACCGATGGGCCCAACGTCGAGTACTCGGTCATCGTTGACACCAACGGGACGTTCGGCGACGCCAGTGACGACACCGTCACCATCGAGGGCTCTGCCCAGCTTCCTGGCGGCCTGACCCAGGACTTCACGGCCATCACCGCCGACGAGGACATCATAGAGGGCATGGGTCTGCTGCCCCCCGATGGGATCGACGAGCCCGTCGTCACCTTCCTGACAAGCGACCAGAGCGACGGCTCGACCTTCACCATGAAGGCCCCGCAGGCGCCGCCGGTGTTCAAGTCGCCCGACTTCTCTCAGCCGACGACCGGCACGTACACCAGCCCCGACTTCAGCATCCAGTTCACCTTGACCTCAACGGCAGGGGCGCCCGGCCGGTGGGCGAGCCTGGTGACGGACTTCGGCGGGGGGCTGACGGGTGAGTTCTCGCTCAACGCCGACTTCTCCGGCGAGGGGCAGTTGCTTCAGGACGGAGAGGTGCTCGCGCTGCTGTCGTGGACGGCCACGGGTGAGACGGACGTCACCTACCTCACGGCAGAGAGCAGCGCTACATCGGCCGCTGGCGCGGCGCTGGACTTCCTGATCCACCGCTGGCAGACCCTGACGGCGCTGGGGGCACCCTGACCCCAATCATGCACGGACCTCCCACCCAATCCGCCCGGATCGGCCCGCACAGCGCGCCACCGACCACTACATTTCTTGTGACAGAACACCCCTGAGTTGACTGGGCCAAAGTGCACCGGATCGCCTCCGT
>JASFTE010000546.1:0-4032 GCA_050114035.1 Armatimonadota bacterium
GAATGCCAGCAAGTGCGGATCACCTTCACCGACACCAGCGTCCCCGCCCGCAGCTACCACATACTCGAGATCGGCGCGTTCCTGCTCGCCGATCCCGCTGCGGCCAGCCCTCTGCGGATCGCGCACGAGGAGTGGCTGCGCGAGGGCCAGCGCACGGACGAGGCGATACTGCTGCACTTCCTCGGCGATCGGGCGCGCATGACGCCCGCCGAGCGCGAGGCGGCCCTCGGGCTTCCGAAGGGCGAGCGACTGGTCAGGGACATGGACGGCGACGGCGACGCGGACCTCGCGGACTTCCTGGACACGGATCCCCGGCACACGGTGCGGCCCATGCTCGTTCGGGTCATCGACGACGACGATGACATGCACCACGACGGGTACGGCGACCGGGACAGCGACTTCTACGTGGCCGACTGGCACGGAGACGGGCGGATCGACCGGGCCGTCGACTACTGGGACGACGACGGCGATGGCGATCCGGATCGCATGGACATCTACTATGCCGCCGGCACGTGGCACTGTGACGACGTCGAGGTCGTCGTGATTCGTGACATCGGCGACGACAACCGCCTCTGGTACACGCGCAACTACGAGTACCAGCAGCGCCCCTGCCAGTGGCAGTCCGACTTCAACGGCGACGAGATGTTCTGCATGTTCCGGTACGACCGCGGTGCGCGCCGGTTCGTGCCGGACTTCGAGGACCCGTTCACACACCACGATCTCGATGGCGACGGTGTGGCCGAGATGACCATCCGCTTCGTCGGCCACGGGCAGACGATCCGCACGCTCCGCTACAGCTTCGACGCCGACAACGACACCAACGCCGCGACCAATCGCCGCGACTACGACTTCTCCTTCAACTGCGTCGGGCAGATCGCTGTGCCGGAGGAGCAATCCACGCGGGATACCCTCCGCAACGGCGAGCCGACCCAACGCTACCTCGACTGGCCCTTCGCCCGGGAGTTCGCCGAGGCCGCCGACTGGAAGTCCTGCCGCCTCTGCTGGGACGAGACCGACAACAACGTCAACCCGGCGCGGGGCGACGAGCGCGAGCACGAGCGCTGGGAGGGCGTCGGCGGCTACCCCATGCGCGAGGGCAACAAGCGCTGGGAGACGGACGCCGACTACAGCGGCACGATGCAGCTCTACTACTGGCCGCTCGACCGCCGCCTGCATCTGCTCGGCGCCGAGACCGGCTACATGGATGTGGACTACGACCACGATTCCCGGATAGATGCCAGGATCACATATGCCGACGAGGACGGCGACGGCTTCTTCGACTCCTACAGCTACGACACCGGCGCGGATGGCGACCCGGAGCACAACGTGAAGACGACGGGCGTCGAGTGCGAGATGGTCCCGATAGAGTACGAGGCCTTCGTGCGCCGCTACCGAGCCTGGGTCCACGAGGCGCTCTCGGCCAACGAGGCGCTCATCGCCGCCCTCCATGGTCTGCTCGGCGACCAGGCCGCCTCGCGCATCGAGAACTGGTGGACGCACGAGCGGCCCGACGGCTACTACGCCGCCGAGAAGCTGGCGCGCAGCCGGGAGGCGCGGCGCTACTACACTGACCTGATTCGTGAGGAGCTGTTCCTGCTCGCCCGGGAGCGTTTCGGCGAAGAACCGTGGTGGGCGGAGTTCGAGCGCGCCTATGATGCGGCTGAGTACCGTCGCGCTGCCGCGGCGCTCGGGACGCGACATTCCCAACGGACGGGAGGAGCCAGCGTGACGTGCTTGAGAATCGAGGTGCGGCTTACACTCATCGCCTGCATGGCCGTGGTCGTCCTTCTCGCCGCTGCTCAGCTCGGCGCCGCCGACGATCCCGCGGCAGGCCCGGTGACCGTGGACGCCGACTTCCCCGGCGGCAACATCGTCGTGGAGAGGATCGAGGGCGACGAGATCTTCCTGCACCAGGACCTGCGCGACACGCGGGGCGATTGGTTCTGGTGGTACTTCCGCGTCCGGGGAGCGGCCGGGCGGAGCCTGACCATTCACTTCACCAAGAGCAACGTCATCGGCGTCCGCGGACCTGCCGTCAGCACCGACGGCGGCGAGACGTGGTCATGGCTTGGCGCCGATGCCGTCAAAGGGCAGTCGTTCCGCTGCGCGGTACCGGAGGACGCTGCCGAGGCGCGCTTCTGCTTCGCCATCCCCTACACGGAGGCAAACCTGCACCAGTTCGTCGGTCGCTGCAGGGGGAACGAGCACCTTCGTGTGCAGGGCCTGTGCACGACGCGAAAGGGACGCGACGTCGAGCGCCTCCACGTCGGCCGGCTCGACGGCGACCCGAAGTACCGCGTGCTCATCACCGCGCGTCACCACGCCTGCGAGTGCATGGCCAACTACGCGGCGGAGGGGCTCCTCCAAGCCGCCCTGGCGGACACCGACGACGGCAAGTGGCTCCGCGAGCGCGTCGAGCTCATGGTCGTCCCGTTCATGGACAGGGACGGCGTGGGGGACGGCGACCAGGGGAAGAACCGCAAGCCTCACGACCACAACCGCGACTACGAGGGCGAGAGCATCTACCCATCCGTACGGGCGCTCCGCGAGCTCGTCCCCAAGTGGTCGCAGGGGAGCCTACGCGTGGCCCTCGACCTTCATTGCCCCCACATCCGCGGGCCGAGCAACGAGGTCATCTACTTGGTCGGCTCCAGCTCCAGCGCCATCTGGGAGCAGCAGCAGGCGTTCGGCGAGCTCCTGGAGGCCGCCTGCAGCGGCCCGCTGCGCTACCAGGTGAGCGACAACCTGCCCTTCGGCAAGGGTTGGAACACGGGGAAGAACTACGCCGCCGGCAAGAGCTGCAGCCGCTGGGCCTCCGAGCTGCCCGGCGTACGACTGGCCTCCACCATCGAGATCCCATACGCGAACGTCGCCGGCTCCCCCACGACGCCCGAGAGCGCCAGGGCCTTCGGCCGCGACCTCGCCAGAACGATTCGCCGCTATCTCGAGCGCGAGGAGTGATCCGTCGTGCGATCCATCGAGCCCGTTCGAACACCGCGCGTACTCCTTGCCCTCTGCGCCTGCGCAGCGGCAGTGCCCGCCGCCGGCCAGACCCAACAAGCGAGCGATACAGCCATGATCCGGCTCACCCCCTGGCGCACCACCGACGACGTCATGGACGGCTGGGACTGGTCGCTGCCCCCCGGCGTCGAGCCGATGCCCTACTCCGGCGTCAAGTACCACGACCGCGAGGGCCGGCGGCTGCCGGGGAACAGGATCGTCGCCGTCCGGTCGAGCTGGCGCGAGCTCGAACCGGAAGAGGGCGCCTTCGACTTCGAGCCGCTCCGACAGAAGCTGCGGGACTTGCCCGACGACTGTGTCGGCGCCGAGCTCCACGTATACGGCTCTGTCTGGGAGACGCGGTACCTCGGGACCGACCGCGTCACGGGCGCCACGGCGCCCCGCTGGCTCGTGGACAGATACGACATCCCCATCGTCGAGGAGAAGCCCAAGACCAACATCGGCACGCCTTTCCAGGTGGTCAACCTCGACATCTGGCATCCGGAGTACCACAAGCGCTACCTCCGCTTCGTGGAGGCCTTCGGCAAGAGCGGCATCGCCCAGATGGATGACGTCATGCTCTCCTACGTCCACGGCAAGTCCCCCAGCCGCGGCGAAGAGGCGGGCGGCCGCTACGAGGGGCGGGCGCTCGAGTGCATGCTGGAGCGCATCGAGGCCTGGGCGAGGGCCTTCAAGGGCGTCGAGCGCAAGCTGGCTTGGGTCGGCAACCGCGGCCGGGAGCTGGAGCGCGCCTACGAGCTGGGCATGGGCCAGCGCAATGGCTTCGTCGAGATGTACCTGGCCCATTGCAGCAACCCGCTGCTCGGCCAGACCGTTGACGAGGACGGCTACCTCGTCGTGGACGAGACCTGCCCGCCCATCGCCGAGAACCGCGCCTTCGGGGACGAGAACGAGGAGTATTCACCGCGCGCCCACGTCGCCCGCTTCGGCCCCATGGAGGGCTGGCCGCACCGCTACCGCGAGTCCATGCTCCGCGTCCTCCAGATGCGCCGCAACTTCATCTGGTCCGAG
>JASFTE010000547.1:0-4021 GCA_050114035.1 Armatimonadota bacterium
CATCCGCAGCAGGGAGTGCAGGCGCTGGAGGGTCCATCTCGGCCATGCTGGCCGGAGGCTGCAGACCCTCCTGCTCAGCGTACGCGGAGATCACCGCGGGGGCGCTGCACGTGGCGACCCGGCAGCGCATCAGCTCCGTGGTCGCCTTCATATCGGCCACGTGTCTCTCCAGCCGGCGCTCCTCGGCTCGCAGGACGTGCAGCCGTACATGTGCCGTGAGCGCCGCGGCAGCCACCAAACCCACCATGCCCAGTAGCCCGATCCGCGTGCTCAGTGCCACAGCCGGTTCCGCCTCGCTCGCGTCGTCATCGGTGCCGCTGACAATCATCTCCGCACGCCATGTATGCTCCCAACTGTCGGCCACGGCCATATCTGGGCCTCCCGCTGGTAGAGGAAGACGCAGGCCGGCGCCCCAACGACGTATGCGGCGAATCGGCCTTTGGGACCGCGAGGCGGAGGCAGGGCCTCCGCCTCGTTGGCTCTTGCCAGATGACGGGCGAGCATGCTATGCTACAAGATGCTGCGGGGCGAAGCCAGGCCGTGTGTACTGCTCCGGCTCATGGATCGGCAGTTTCTTGGTCTCTCGGGCTGAACACTGACGCGATCCCTGGGCGCTGTAGTTGTGCTGCGACATAGTGCCGTGTCTGGGCTGCGATGTTTGGCTTCGGCTGTCGGGCCGTGGCTCCGCCCCAGCCCGCGATCGGCGCGCATCTCGCCGATCGCGAGCACAGAACCGAATAGCGCTTAGCACCTTAGCACCGCTCGGCGACCCGTAGCCGTGCACTGCGCGCAGATGGATTGCGGCGTATCTCGGCAGCGCTCGGTCGGACGGGACGCCGGGTCAGGATGTTGACCTCCTTGGGCGGCAGTTCTTCTTGCTCAATGGGCAAGGGGGGGAGGGGGGCTAAGCGCTTTCCTGCGAGTTCGCGCAGCGCTCGCTTTGCAATCCTGTCTTCAAGGCTCATGTAAGTCAAGATGCAGAGCCTTCCGGGAGGTCGGAGCGCTGTTGCCGCCGAGCGAATCCCGCAGGAGAGGGATCCTAGTTCATCATTTACATGGAGTCGTAGGGCCATGAACGTCTTGGTTTCTGGTCGTATGCGCCGTCTGCGCGCAGACGACCGGGCTGGGATCGCTGCTCTGATCAGTTCCGCGAGCGTTGCTGCGTCTGAGATCGCCTCCCGTTCGCGATAGCGTGCGATCTCGGCTGCGATGCGCTTAGCCCTTCCCTCCTGGCCGAACTGCCTGATGACCGCCGCCAAGCCATCTTCGGGCAGTCCGGCGACGATGTCTGCCGCCGTCGTCTCCCTCCTTGCATCCATTCGCATATCAAGGTTCGTCCCGTCAAACGAGAAGCCACGGTCACGATCAGCCAACTGGTCCGCGCTGACGCCGGCGTCGATCAGACACCCATCGAGGTGCTCGATGCCGAGCGCGGTCAGGATGTCGGGCAGGTTGCGGTAGTCCTCGCGCACGAAGGTGACTCGCGGCGCGAACTCGGCCAGCCGCTCCTTCGCCAAGGCCAGAGCCGCCTCGTCCCAGTCGATGGCGATCAGTCGCGCGTCCGGAGCTGCTGCGCTCATGAGCGCGTGCGCGTGCCCGCCCCCGCCCAGGGTCATATCGCTGTAGATTCCGGAGGAGGGACGCAGGAAGCCCACGACCTCCTCCACCATCACTGGAATGTGCTGTGAGCGCATCAAACGCCATCACTGTTCCGGTTCGCCACCGTTCTCGGTCGGAAGAGGCACTCCATCGCTCCACAAGCCCATCACGCGAGCATCCTCGACGAGGTTGTCATCGGTCAATTCGGACTTGCGGTACTGGAGCCAGCGCCCTTTCTCCCAGCACTCAATATGCTGGCCAACGCCAACCATGACGACCTGGCTCTTCTTGCCGGTGATGCCGGCAATCTCACGCAACAACTCGGGGATGCGAATGCGGTGTTGGCCGTCGGCTGCTATGTACTCGACGCACCCGAGGAACTGGCGCCGCAGCCGCAGCGACTTGGGGTTCAGCAGCTCGGTCTCTTTCAGCCCGGCCCGAGCCGCCTCGAAGTCCTTCTGGTTGAGGATCCAGATGCACTGGTTGTAGCCGGCCGTCAACGCCAGTGCACCCGTAGTGAGGTGGGGTACGTGGTCGGCACAGAGGGGCACTCGGCCCTTTTCATCGACGGTGTATCGATGTTGGCCGACGAGCACTGGTCCCTCCCCCAGGTACGGAGTCGTTGCTGCAGAGGCTTCGGCCGGTCCTGCTCTCCCAGAGCGTGCGTATTCTATACCACGATCTTCCACCTGTCAACCACTTTTTTCGAAATTTTCCCACAAAAATCCCCACGCGATGTGTGGGGCATTCCTGGGCGTGGCGCCCGGCAGGCGCAACACGGGCTCTCAGCCGGCGGGCTCGGGCGTGTAGTCTCGTGGCCTCGCGAGAGAAGGGACACAGGGACAGCGGGGCGTCAGGCAGGAGGGCGCTGACGGTGCTCATCCAGCGCGTCTGGAGAAGAGCAGGACGCCGAGAAGGAAGATGATGCCGGTAGTGAGCAGGATGGCCGGTGCGAGCCAAGCGCCGCCGAAGGCGCCAGCGTTCACGGCGATCCACACGGCGGCGGCGCAGATGCAGATGGCCGACAGGAAGGCGAAGCCCCAGATGAAGATGTAGCGGAGCGCGCTCATCAGCGACTCCAGATCGAATGCACCGGCTTGGCCAGTTCGCGTCCGGTCCACCTGATCGCCGAGGCGCGACTCGAAGTGCTCCGCGAGCGTCATGAGAACCTGATCCATCTCGCCCTCGAGCTCGCCCTGGCGCACCATAGAGACGAAGAACGGCGAGAAGGTCTGAGGGTAACGGCTGAAGGCAGTGGCCAGTGTCCGGCCCATCTCGATGTCGCGCCGCACGGTGTCGATGACCTCTCGGAGGTACGTCTTGTCAACCTGGCTGCGAAGCGTATCCAGCACTTCGAGGATGTTGATGTTGGCGTGAAGCAAGCTGCCGAACTGCCGGCAGAACAGGGCCATGTCGGCGTTGGTGACGTTTGAGGCGGCTCTGGGCATCGAGCACAGTCTCCTGGGGGGATCCGGGCGGCTCGGCTCATTCGCGAGAGCCAGACGCCCGCTCCGCGATCTGGCCGACGATCTGTCGCAGCAGGGAGGTCGCGTGCCGGCTCTTGGGATTGAGCTTCAGCTCTCTCTGCAGGGCCTCGACAGCTTCCTTCGTCCGTCCCTGACGGTGGTAGGCGATGGCAAGGTTGAAGTTCACATCCTGGTGCGTGGGATGGCGCGTCCGGAGTTGCTCAAGCAGCTCAACGGCCTCAGCAATATGGCCCAGCGCGTTGTGTGCCGCAGCAAGATTGAGGACGGGCGCAGCATCGTCCGGCTTCAGTTGTGCCGCCGCCTCGAAGTGCTCCAGGGATTGAGCATGCTGTCCTCGGAGATGATAGGCGGTACCCAGATTGTTGCGCGCGGCGGCGTCTTGCGCGCCCAATCTGACAGCCGCCTCGAGGAGCTCAATGGCCTCATCGAAGCGCCGTCTGCGCAGCGCACGACTCCCGCGCCGCAGCAAGTCGTCTCGCCCGCCATCCTGCCGCCTTCTGCCGCGAAACGGCCACATACGTCCGTCACCACAAGAGCCGCTGTGATGGCATCATGCTGGGGTCGGGCGCATGATACTGGGTGCCCTGCGCAGTGTCAAGGCGGCGTGACACGAATGAAGGCCGCACATACGGCCCCATCGTGCAGGAAGGGCAGAACGAGTGGGGAACCCACTGGAACTGATCTCACAACAGGTGACGCACCACGATGCAGATATCTGCACGCGGAAGTCCAGATGCGGGAGGGTGATTCGCATGGCTGAGAGCGACGAGGACATTGGCCGACGGCTGGTGGAGATGGGCATCGTGTCGGAGGACGCGCTCGAGCAGGCCAAGATGATGCAGACGCAGACGGGGACGCGGCTTGACCATGCGCTACTGCAGCTCGGCGCCGTCACCGCCGCCGATCTGCACCGTCTTGGCGAGAGCCCCCCGACC
>JASFTE010000548.1:0-4015 GCA_050114035.1 Armatimonadota bacterium
CCTCTCCGATGCCGTGCGCGCCCAGGCGCTCATCGACCGCTGGGGCGGGCACCCGGGCACCTCCGAGAAGAAGCTCCGCTTCAACGGGAACCCCTGGATCGATCTCCCCGAGCTGACCACGACACCCGCTGGACACGAGCCGACCGCGTACATGTACCAGGACAACCCCATCGTCCATGTGCCGTTGGGCCACCTCCGCGAGGGCGAGAACACCTTCGAGGGCACGTGCGGCGATCAGGTGGCCTATTCGTTCCGCTGGGGCCAGTGGGGCTGGTACGGAATGGTCCTGCGGGTGTTCTATCCGCCCACGCAACCGCACCCCACGGGCAGCATCGTCTCCCCGCGCCCCGGCGAGACCTTGGGCGAGAATCCGACAGTCGCGGCGACTGCCTCGGGAGATGCGCCCATCGCTCGGGTCGATTTCCTCGCCCACTACGAGGGCTACGACGAGAACGGTGACGGGGTCTACCTGGATTGGCACCACAACTACCACAACACGCACATCGGGCAGCACGTGGGCACGGCGACGGCCCCGCCATACCGGGTCGTGTGGGACACTAGATGGGTCCCCGACCAACCGCCCGGGTCCGTCAAGCTGCTGGCCCGCATCCAGGACGAGACCGGGATGTGGCACGTCACGCAGCCGGTGGAGAACTTGAGCCTGGTCCACGACGGCAGCTCCCCGAAGCTCTACAGACCCTCCGGGGTGCCCGAGCGCTTCTGGGTGCGCGCGGGCGGGAAGCGATCGTGCAACGTCAACATCCCCATCGGCGACGACCTGGCGAAAGCCACGGAGGCGGCGATCCACCTCCGCACCTGGAACGGCCACAACCACGGCACGGGCACCATCACGCGAGTCAACGACTGGTCCGCCAACATCCCCGGCGCCGGACACAACTACGCGTACGCCGTCCACCCCGTCCCCGTGACGGTTCTGAGGGACGGCGCCAACGTCATCGAGTTCGCCTCGGACACGGAGCACCACGGCGTCGAGATCCTGTGGCCGGGGCCGGCGCTCACTGTGCGGTACTCCACGGAGCGGTAGAGCCAGCTCGATGGCCAGTGTATTGCCAGGCGCGAGGTGACACATGGACTTCTGCCAGTGGCTCGGCGTCCGCCGGGCGATCAATGCACGCGGGCCCGTGACGCGCTACGGCGGGGCGCTGCTGGCGCCCGAGGTCGTCGAGGCAATGGCCGCCGCCTCGCGGGTGAACGTGGACATGGTCGAGCTTCTGCGCGCCGTCGGGGAGCGCATCGCCCGGCTCCTCGGCGTCGAAGCCGCCGCCGTGACCAGCGGCGCGGCGGCCGGCCTTGTCGTGTCGGCCGCGGCCTGCATGACCGGCGACGACCCCGAGAAGATCAGCATGCTGCCCTCCACGTGGGGACTGGACCGCGAGGTGCTGATGTTCGCCTCCCAGGAGATCAGCTACGCCAACTACATCAATCTGTCGGGCGCGGAGCTGGCGGAGATCGAGCCCCCAGAGGGTCTCGACGACGTCATCAGCCACGACACCGCCGCGTTCGTGTACTTCGCGGGACTGAGGGAGGACCGCTGCCCGCCGCTCCAGGAGTGTGCCGGTATCTGTAACAGCCAGGGGGTGCCCGTGATCGTTGACGCCGCGCGGAAGATGCCCACGCGAGAGAACGTCCGCCGGCTCTTCTCCCAGGGGGCGGACCTGCTCATCTACAGCGGCGGGAAGGCCATCGGCGGGCCGCAGCCATCCGGCATCATCTGCGGCCGCGAAGACCTGGTGCGCGCCTGCTTCCTCAATGCCTGCCCGCACTCCGCGGTCGGCCGACCAATGAAGGTGGGTCGCGAAGAGGCGGCGGGACTGCTGCGGGCGCTGGAGCTATTCCTGGAACGCGATTACGCTGCGGACGCACAGGCCTGGACCGCGAAGCTCGAGACCGTCAAGCGCGGTCTCGCCGGCGTTCCCGGGCTGGCGGTGCGGCTGGCCGAGCGGTCGCCCGACGGCGAGCCCGTGCCCTGCATCTGCATCCGGCCCGATACCCGGCTCGGCCTGCCCTCGGCGGGCGTGGCGGCCTCCACGCTGGCGGCGGGCGACGACTCCCGGCCCCCGGTGGCCACCTGGCCCGTCGCAAATGAGCTGCTCGTGTGGGCCACCATGCTGCAGGACGGCGACGAGCACATCCTCGCCGAGCGGCTCGCAGAGGTCTTCGCCGGCTCGCGCTTGCGCGAGGAAGCCTGAGTGCCGCGGCCCGACGCATGGCCTATGAGCGATGACGGGACGCCTGAGGACACCATGGTCATAAACTTC
The DNA here is from genome assembly GCA_050114035.1 of Armatimonadota bacterium. Lineage (GTDB taxonomy): Bacteria > Armatimonadota > Zipacnadia > JAUWAU01 > JAUWAU01 > JAUWAU01. The sequence continues at coordinate 2,280 of JASFTE010000548.1, forward strand.
CACGAGCACCCCTGGGAAGGCGTGGGCGAACACAACGCGCGGCTCGGCATCGATCGCGTCGTGCTGCTCGGCGCGCGGGACACGAACGACCTCGTCTGCGAGATGGCCGAGCGCGAGCCGGATCGCTACATCCCCTTCTACCGCGCCGACGTCAGCGACATCGCCGGATCGTGCGACGAGCTGCGCCGCTGCGTGGCCGACCGCGGCGTCCGCGGCGTCAAGTTCCAGCCGCTGAGTCAGTACGTCTTCCCCAACGACCGGGCCCTGTACCCCTTCTACGAGCTATGCCAGGAGCTGGGCGTGATCGTGCTGTTCCACGCCGGCGTGGTCGCCTTCCCGGACCATCGAGTGCGCTTCGGCAATCCCGTGCACGTGGACGATGTGGCGTGGGACTTCCCCGACCTCAAGATCGTCATCGCGCACCTCGGCGGCAACTACTCCTTCGAGGCGCTCGTCATCTGCAGCAACCACCCCAACGTCTTCGTGGATACGGCCTACCTGCACTTCTTCTGCGACCGGTCGCTGCCAGAGGTGGAGCCTATCGATATGATCAAGCGCGCCGTTGAGTTCTGTGGGGCCGACAAGGTGCTCTTCGGCAGCGAGGGAGTCGAGCCCCGGCTGATTGCGGAGTCGGATCTGCCTCCCGACGCGAAGCAGCTCATCCTCAGCGACAATGCCAGACGGGTGCTGGGGGAGTTATGACGCCGTCTCGCTCAGGTCCTCGCGAGCCCTTCAGGAGGTAACAGTGCCACCAGCGAAGATCATCAACGTCCACACCCACATCCATCCGCACCAGGACATGGATGCGCGCGTCAAGCTCTGGCGCGAGTGTAACGTGGTGAAGGTGTGCGTCCAGGTCAGCCGCCGCTCGCACGGCAACGAAGCGGTCCTGGAGTGGATGCGCAAGTACCCGGACATCATCCTCGGCTTCGGCCGCATCAGCCTCGAGCCGCCCATTGATCCGCCGGAGCAGATCGATCGCCTCAAGGAGCAGGGCTTCACGGGCCTCAAGTTCATCGGCCCATCACACCCGTACGACGACGAGCGCTATTGCCCCCTCTACGAGAGGGCGCAGGCGCTCTCGATGCCGATACTGCTGCACACCGGCTATCTGTCGGTGGCGCCCGACGATGGCCCGCGCGGGATCTCGATGGAGAACATGCGCCCCATGCGGCTCGACACCATCGGCCGCGCGTTCCCCGACCTGCGGATGATGATGGCCCACCTGGGCAACCCCGAGTTCGACGTGGGCCTGTACGTCATCAGGGCGTTCAAGCACATCTACGGCGAGTTCTCCGGCGGAGGCGGCAGCAAGTGGCGGGAGACGACGCTGCGCAAGGCCCTCGCGCCCATGCCCGGGGCCGACATGCAGGACCCTGAGGAGAACCAGGCGCTGGAGTGGTTCGGGAAGCTGTGCTTCGCCACCGACAACCCCGAGCCGCCCATCTGGATCGATCTCAGCCAGCGCATCATGGACGAGCTCGAGCTGCCCCCGGACCTCCAGGACCGCTTCTGGTGGAGGAACGCAGCGGAGTTGCTGGGACTCGAAGATGCGCCGGCGGCCGATGTGCTATAGTGGTCCCTGATGTTGGAGGAGGCCTGAACCATGGCAGCCACCCGGTTCGAGCGCATTACAGTTGATCCCGAGGTCATGGGCGGGAAGCCGTGCATTCGCGGGCTGCGCTTCCCGGTCTCTCGTCTCCTGGGCTTGCTCTCGACTGCGCGCGACGCCGAGT
>JASFTE010000549.1:0-4010 GCA_050114035.1 Armatimonadota bacterium
CCGGGCACAGCTGCGTCGCCAATACCGGACGCCCCACCCCCGCCTGGGATCGCGCGGCCCGAGGGAGCGCCGTGCCGCATCTGGCGAACACCACTCGGACGAATCCGGAGCAGTCCACGCCGCGTCTACTCCCGCCTCCCCACACGTACGGGGTTCCCAGGTGGCGTTGTGCCTCGGCAACCACACCCGGCCGACCTTGAGGCTCTGGTTCGGCCACGTCCCGACTCACCCGCACCCCCGTGAGTCGCACGTCCTCCTTCGTCACGTAGCAGGGCGGGCCGTCGGCCATCATCACGCGGCACCAAGGGCGGCCCGCTGCGGCGATGAGCAGTTGCGTCCCTTCCGGCACCACGCATGCAATGCCCGATGAAGTGGATGGGCGCTCCCTGACCGCGGCCTTGTGTACGCGCACGATCGCGAGTTGTGCAGCGGGAGTCTCCGCGTCGTGCGGGCGGGGACCCGCAGGCAGCCCCATGGCCCCCTCGTCCGGAGTCAGTAGCGCATTGCCTGTCGAGCCGAAGCGACCATTCAGGAGCGCTGCTGCCGCGGCCAGAGTTCCGGCGAACCCGATGACGAGCGCCACCCGGAGCCACACGATGCGAGGCTGTGGCTGGGATGCGGCGTCTGAGGCCGTGTCTTGGCCATGGATCTTCATGCCGGCTTCCAGATTGGCGGCCATCCTCGCACTACTGGCCCGAGCCCTCCGCGATCAGCCATTCGAGGTTGCACCGCACGAGTTTCAGTCCGTCGTCTTCGTACAGAGCCAGTATGGTCTTGTCCGGGAGCACGGCGACGTCAGAGTAGCCGCCTGCCTCCGCGATCTGTCTCCCCCTGACCCACGTGCGGCCCTCATCGTAGCTGAGGTAGCACGTCAGCCTGGACCTGTCCTTCCCCGTGGCCGGCTTGGTGAAGAGCATGACGTTCCTGCCGCCGTCTCCGGCGGTCGATAGGCGGCACTGGCCGGCGTTGCACCTGGGGGTGACGAGCTCCTGATGATGGCCCTGCTCATAGAAGGTCTCTCCCCCGTCCGAGCTGCGCGCATACAGACGCCGCTTGTAGTGGAAGTTGTCGCCCTCGTCGCTCTGGTTGCGTCCGTTGAGGTAGACATGGCCGTCTACCGTCTCCCCCAGCGTGACCTCGCCGACGACTCCCGCGCCGCGTGTAGGGAAGGGCACTCCCCCAATGTGCCACGTCTCTCCGTGGTCGTCGCTGTAGACAAGCGCGCCCTTGGCGCGGTCTTCGTACACGCCTTTCTTGAAGGCGCGTGCATTGACCACCAGGCGTCCGTTGAACCTGCCGTATCGAAGCTGCACGCCGTGGTTGTTGTTGAAGCAGGCCGCCCCGTGCCAGCCGTCGGCATTGGGTGTCGGTGTGATGGGCCGCCCCGTGGACCACGTCCTGCCGTCATCCGTGCTCTTCACCAGTGTGAAGCCGCCGCCCCGAGGCACCCACACGTTCCTGAACCAGTTGGCGCCGTCTCTCCCGGGATCATTGGGATGGAACGGGAACTCGATGTACATGGCGAAGAGCGCGTCCACCTGGCGATCCTCGACGAGGTTGCCGTTGAAGACGGTTGTGTTGATATCAGGGTTGATGGACTGCTCCGGCTGCCACGTGCGGCCTCCGTCGAGGCTGCGCCGCATCACGAGGTCGGACCGGGCCCAATCGCCCCCCGTTCCGTGCTTCTTGATGCACGAGGCGATCAATGTGCCCTTGCTGGTGACGATGAGCCCTGGGAGCCGGTAGTGAACGTCGCGTTCGTACGGGCCCGATGGATGACGATCGTTCGTGAACACCTCAGTGCCGGCCTCGTAGAGCGGCGCCGCGGGAACGGCGGCCGGCCACAAGCCGCTCGTCATCGTCAATGCTCCCATGGTCCTGATGAGGAGCTGGATAGCGAAGGCAGTCGGCCGAAACTGGATAGGCACGAGCCCCCCTCCAGGCGCCCCTGAGGGCGCCTGCCCCAAGGGTATCTGGCCGCCGCCAGGTAAGTCAAGTGTGCCGTGCGCCGTACAGAAGCGCAGAGCACCAGCAGCATGGCGCGCCGGTGCTCGTTGGTGGTGAGACTGGCAGGCGAGTGCGGGGCCTAGCGCTTCGAGAACTGCTTCCCGCGGCGTGCCCGGCGCCGGCCGGCCTTCTTGCGCTCCTTGGCTCGCGGGTCGCGCGTCAGAAGTCCCGTACGCCGGAGTATCGTGCGCAAGTCAGGCTCCGCAATGGCGAGCGCGCGGGCGATGCCGTGCCGGAGGGCCCCCGCCTGGCTGCTGATCCCGCCTCCCCTCGTCATGGCGATCACGTCGTAGTGGCCGAGGCGCTCGGTGGCAGCGAATGGCTGGAGTGCCATGCCCTCGAGGGTCTTGCGTCCGGTGAATTCGGCCAGTGTCTGACCGTTCACGGACACTGCGCCCGCACCGCGGCTTATCCACACTCGCGCGCACGCGGTCTTGCGATGTCCCGTGCCATAGAAGCGGTCGTCAGGCAAGTCTCCCACCTCACTATTGGTCGCTCGATGCGACTATTGCGTCCAGCGGCTGTGGCTGCTGTGCGCTGTGCGGGTGATCCGAGCCGCGGTACACGCGCAGCTTCGTGAGCTGCCTGCGGCCCAGCTTGTTTTTCGGCAGCATGCCGCGAACCGCCTTCATGATGCCGCCAACGGGATCCCGGGCCAGCAATTGGGCATACGGCACGGACTTCAGTCCACCCGGGTAGCCCGTGTGGCGGTGGTACATCTTCTTCTCGGGTCTGGTGCCCGTGAGGTGCACGTGCTCGGCATCGGTGACGATGACGAAGTCGCCGCAATCGACATGCGGCGTGAAGATCGGCTTGTGCTTGCCGCGCAGCACGGCCGCTATGCGCGCGGCCAGCCGCCCCAGCGGCTCGCCACGAGCGCTCACGATGTACCAACTGCGCTGCACGTCAGTCTGCCTGGCTGAGAATGTCTTTTGCATCGATGCCGTTCCCCTGCGCCTCTGTGTTCGTCTCGGGCGCTGCGGGTTGATCGTAAATCACGCGCATGAGACAGAGGCCCTGCGGTGGCGCCGTGCGTCCGGCAGCCGCCCGGTCGAGGGCCTGGAGCGCCTCCCGCACTGCCTCCGGCGCACGCCGGCCCAGCCCCACCTCCACGAGCGTGCCCACGACGATCCGCGCCATGTGGTGGAGGAAGCCATCGGCCTCGAGCGTCAGCGTCAGCACTCCGCCGCGCTGCGCCCACTGTGCCGAACGCAACTCCCGTCGCCGATCCGCGACTTCCGCCCGCGCCGCGGAGAACGAGGTGAAGTCGTGTTGCCCCAGGATGTGCTCTGTGCCCTGGCGCATGGCGGTCATGTCCAGCGGCCGGGCGATATGCCACGCGACGCGAGCCAGAAAGGGCGACGGCGACGATCGGTTCAGGACGCTGTACCGGTACACTTTGCCGCGGGCGTCATATCTCGCGTGGAAGTCGGCTCCGACCTCCTCAGCCGCGACCACGCAAATCTGCCGCGGCAGACGAGAGTTGCACGCTACGGGTACCCGGTCCGTCGGCACGGTGCCGTGCGTCTCAAAGTTCACTACCTGCCCGAGTGCGTGCACTCCGGCGTCGGTGCGCCCTGCCCCGATCACGCGGACTGGGTGACCGCAGATTCTGCCAAGGTGCGTTTCGAGTTGGCCCTGAACCGTCCGCTGCCGCGGCTGGTGCTGGAATCCCGCAAGCCCGGTGCCGTCGTACTGTACGATGAGCTTGATGTTGCGCATTCGGCGGCTCCAGCCGCCCACCGTCTAGTCCAAGAGCTCCACGACTGCCATCTGCGCGCCGTCGCCGGTGCGATGCCCTATACGGATGATGCGCGTGTAGCCGCCCGGGCGGTCTTGATATCGGGGCGCGATCTCATCAAACAGCCGCTGCACGACACGGACGTTGCCGTGGTGTTTGTAGACGAAGCGAAGCACCTGTCGCTGGGCGTGAACCCGGTTCCCCCCGGGAGCCAGGCCGCTCTTGGCGATAGTGATCATCTTCTCGGCCACCGACCGCAGCT
>JASFTE010000550.1:0-4008 GCA_050114035.1 Armatimonadota bacterium
CGAGCGTACTTCGGGAGCGCCGATGGGCTGCTCTACAAGGCCAACCTGGGCACCGGCGCCGTGATGTGGCGCTTCCGCGCCGGCAGCCCCATTCACTCGTCGCCTGCATTGGGTCACGACGCGGTCTACGTTGGCGCCGACGACGGGAGGCTGTACGCGGTGGACAAGGCGACGGGGACCCCGCTGTGGAACTTCAGCGCGGACGCGCGGATCAGCTCCGCCATCCTGCGCCGAGGCGGGCTGCTGTTCTTTAGCTCGTGGAGCGGGAAGGTGTACGCCATCCGCGAGCGTATCAGCACAGGTACACGATCATGAGGGGAATGGGACCAGGTCGCCGCGGGCGGATGTCGGGCGGGCCATCGACCTTGCCCGACGGACGACCGCGGGGCCACAGCGGCGGCGACCAGCCCACGGAGCCCGTGTTCACCGTGTACCGGCGGCTCCTGGTCTACCTCCGACCCCACTGGGTGAAGACCACCATAGCGCTCGCGCTGTTGGCGGCGACCTCCTTCGGGCGGGCTGTCCCCATCCGCATCATCGGGTTGGCGGTTGATGCAGCGAAGGAGATACTGGTGGTGCCCACTGGCCTTGGGTCGGCCGATTTCCGGCCGCTCATCGTCCTCGCGGCAGCGTATGCCGGCGTCCTCGCGCTGACGGGCGTCTTCGGGTTCTTCAGCTCGTACCTGCTCGCACAAGTCGGCCAGCGGATCATCTTCGATCTCCGGAGGAACCTCAACAACCACCTCCAGCGGCTGTCGCTGCGCTACTACGAGGGCGAGCGCACCGGCGAGATCATCTCCCGAGTCATGGGCGATGTCCAGGCGGTGGAGTCGAGTCTGCTCGGGCCGCTGCAGAGCCTGGTGAACGATTTCAGTCGCATTGGCGGAATACTCACCTTCACCATCGCGATGGACTGGCGTCTTACGCTCATGGTGGTGGCTGTCGCGCCTCTGGTGGCCACCTTTGTCTACTACCTTGGCGGCAAGATACGCGTGGCCTTCAGGACGGCGCGCGAGAAGGTCGCCGACCTCACCTCGGTGCTCCACGACGGCATCAGCGGGATACGCGTGGTGCGCGGCTTCGCCCGCGAGCCGGAACAGGCACGCCAGTTCGATGCGACGGCGGAGGAGAGCTACGAATGGAACGTGCGGGCGGCGAAGCTCGTGGCGGTGGCCCGTCCGGTCATGCGCCTCCTCACGGCCTCAGGCGGCATCGCCCTCATTCTCTATGGGGGCTGGCAGCTTGCCCGCGGCAATATGAGCGAGGGGGACATGACCTCCTTCGCGCTGTATCTCCGCGATCTGTACCGGCCGCTGCTGGGGCTCGGCCGCACGTACAGCATGATACAGCGCGCCATGGCCGCGGCCGAGCGTGTGTTTGAGATCATCGACACGGAGCCCGAGATCGTGGATGCGCCCGATGCGCGAGACGTGCCCGAGGTGCGTGGGCGCGTTGAGTTCAGAGACGTGAGCTTCGCGTACGATGAGGAGATACCGGTTCTCGATCGGGTGAGCCTCCGGGCGCAGTCCGGCGAGATGATCGCCATCGTGGGGCCCAGCGGCGCCGGCAAGAGCACGCTGGTGAATCTCATCCCGCGCTTCTACGAGGTCAGCGACGGCGCCATCACCGTGGACGGCCACGACGTCCGGGACTTGAAGCAGCGCTCTCTCCGGCGGCACATCGCCATGGTGATGCAGGAGACGTTCCTGTTCAACACCACGGTGAGCGAGAACATCCGCTACAGCAAGCCCGAGGCCACGGATGAAGAGATCGTGGCGGCCGCCAAGGCCGCGAACGCGCACGACTTCATCACCGAGATGCCCGAGGGCTATGAGACGGTGATCGGGGAGCGGGGGGTGAAGCTCTCGGGCGGCGAGCGCCAGCGCATGTCCATCGCCCGCGCGATTCTGAGCGATCCCCGCATTCTCATTCTCGATGAGGCCACATCCTCTGTGGACAGCGAGACGGAGATACTGATCCAGCAGGCCATCGATCGCCTGGTGGCCGAGCGCACCACCTTCTGCATCGCGCACCGGCTCTCCACGGTGCAGAACGCCGATCGCATACTCGTGCTGGACGAGGGCCGGGTGGTGGAAGAGGGCTCGCACGAGGAGCTCATGGCGCGGGGCGGCTTGTACCGGCGGCTGTACGAGACGCAGTTCAGACTTGCGTTGCCCGAGACGGCGGCGCCAGATGCGCCCCTGAGCGTTGCGGAGGATGATGACGTGGGACTGGTGGATTTCGACGCCGATGACGAGGTGCCCATCTGATCCCACGGCGCAGAGGCGCGGGGACTCAGCCGTCCCCACTCCCACGATGGCAGACGCTCAGACGACGCCGCTCATCAAGCGCAACTTCATCCTCGGTGTGATCAACGGGGCCATCTACCAGGTCGGCCTGGCCTGCATGGACCCCGGCACCGTCGTGGCCGCCTTCGTCGTTCACCTGCTGGGGGACGATCCGCACCTGATGTACTGGATCGGCCTCTTGTACGCCGCCCGGGTCGCCGGGTGGCTGTGGCCCCCGCCGCTCATGGCCGGCATGCTGGAACGCACCCCCCGCAAGCTCGGCTACTACCGCTTCTCCGGCGCAGCGCGCGTCATCGCTCTCGGTGCGATTACCTTCGTCGTTGTGCCCCGAGCCACCGAGGGCAGTATGGCCACCTTCGCCGCGTTCGCCCTCCTCATGCTGCTGGTCAACTCCCTGGGCGGCATCGGCATGGTTCCCTTCTTCGACATCGTGAGCAAGTCCATGCCGGCGAATCACCTCGGGCGCTTCTTCGGCACCCGCCGCTTCTTCGGCGGCATCCTCGCCTTCGCGGCCGGCTTCGCCGTGAAGCACATCCTGGATCAGCGCACCGGCTACGTCTTCCCGGAAAGCTACTTCGCCGTGTTTCTGCTGGCATGGGCCACGACGGCACTCTCGGTGCTCTTCTTTTCGCTCGTTGACGAGCCGCCCGGCGTGGCCCATCGGCGCCGGGTGAGCCTTGGGTTCCAGATGCGCCGCGGCCCCCGCATCATGCGGCGCAACCGCAACTACCGCAACCTCGTCTTCGTCCGCGTCCTGTCCGGCCTCACGAACTTTGCACTGCCCTTCTACTTCCCCTTTGCCCAGCTGCGGCTCGGGGCGAGCGAGGCTACCGTCGGCCTCTTCGTCTCCATCCTGATGCTGAGCGGCACGGTGGCCAACGTGCTGTGGAGCTATGTGGGCGACGCGCAGGGCAACCGTCGGCTCCTCCTGCTCACAAACGGCGTGGGGCTGGGGGCCCCCGTGCTTGCCCTGCTGGCGGCGCGGCTGTCGCCGGATGTCGTGGTCACATGGCTCGGCGTTGACTTCACGCGGCAACTCGTCGTCGTCAGCCTCGCGGTGCTGCTCGTGGGCTTTGCGCAGACCGGGCGAATGATGGGCGAGATGAACTTCCTGCTCGAGATCGCCCCGGCCCGGCAGCGGCCCACGTACATGGGCATGATGCACGCCATTTTGCTCCCGCTCGCCTTCTCGCCGCTGGTGGGAGCCGCCCTCATCGGCGCACGCGGGCGGTTCGAGCTGGGCTTCGCTCTCTCGCTGCTCTTCGGGATCGGGTGCCTGGCGGCAACGCTGTGGCTCAAGGAGCCAAGGGCCGCGGGAGAGGAGATCGCCTGAAGGGAGGGCCGGGAGCAGCCCTGGTGTTCCAGTGAGCGGCCCCGAGAGACAACGCGGCCGTCCCAGATGCTGTTCCCGACCATCTGGGACGGCCACGAGTGCCCTCTTAGAGGCTGTGAGGCTCATCTAGACCGCCAAGAAGAGAGCGTGAGGAACCTAATCGAGCTGCCATTATAACCAACGACCATTCCACTGCGGGGTTCCACAACGGTGCGTAAATTGTTTGGCAAAGTAATGTAAACGAGCTGTAAATGCTCATCCCAGGCGCCCCGGCACACGTGATGGCCGTCACCGAGGGGTGAGGGGCATGTGCGGCGAAACTGAGGCCACAACACAATGCGGCGGCCAAGGAGAGGGTGCTGATGC
>JASFTE010000551.1:0-4005 GCA_050114035.1 Armatimonadota bacterium
TCTCCCGCGTGCGCGCCCGCCACACTCGCCTCCCCGGTCGGGGTAGGCCGTAACGCCCCATTGCCTCACCCTTCGAGCGAGAGGCGTGCCAGGCGACGCACTTTCACGATGCCAGCGCCTAAGTCATCCTTCGGACAAGACTTGCGTTGCGAGCACATACAGAGGGCGAACACAGGAGTGTCGGCGGGAAACCACGCCCAGGTAGGATCTGCAGGCTGTTCCTACGCAGCGGTAGGATGGATTGAGGGTGTTGCGGCGGGCGTGCGAAAAGAGAGAGAGGAATGGACGAAACGGCCGACGACGGCCCCACGCCGATCCGGCGAGGGCCGCGTCAACGGAGAGCCGGCGGAGGTGGGGCCGGCGCCCCTACTTCACCTGGAGGAGCTCCAGCTCGAAGATCAACAGAGCGTTCGGGCCGATTGTCCGGTGTGCGCCGCGTTCACCGTACCCGAGTTCAGGCGGCACGAACAGCTTCCACCTGGCCCCCTCTTTCATCAGCGGCAGGGTCTCACGCCAGGCCGGGATGGTGGCGTTCAGTCTCAACGTAGCTGGCCGGCCCCATCGGTGAGAGCTGTCGAACTCGGTGCCGTCCAGCAGCCAGCCACGGTAGTGAACGACCACGGTGTCGCCCGCGCCGGGGCTGTCCCCGGTTCCGGCCTGCAGGACTTCGTACTGGAGCCCGCTGGGGCGGACGTGGACGCCCTCCTTCTCCCTGTTCTCCTCCAGGAACCGGGTCGCGCTCTGCCGGTTCTGCTCGAACCTTTCCTCCGAAGCCTCGCGGCGCCGGTCTCTCCCGCGTCCCCACAGCTCCGCGGTGAGGCGCTCGATCTGGTGTTCGCTCATGGCGGGGGCCGCGTCGGTCAGGGCGTCCTTGGTCCCATGCACGTAGGCCAGCGGGACGAGGTCCTCCAGGCGCCGCCTGATGAAGCCATTCGCAATGTCCCAGCCGATGGCGTAGCTGACACGTGCGTCCGGGCTCTCCAGGTCGAGAGCGGGGATCACTTCGATCTCCTGAACGGGTGTGTCCGCCGCTACGGGGGGCATCTCTGTCGTCTGGGCCCATGCGCCGCCCGTGGCAAGGGAAGCCAGCATCACTGCGATAAGACATATGCGTCCCATGGTCGTAGCCCTCTTCGGATGATCTGGCTCATTGTGCCGAAGTTCGTTCCCTGGCGGATATGGTACGAGCAGTTGGCGGCTGGCGCAACGGCGAAGGGGGCATTCCGGTAGTGCGCGGCAGGAAAACGGGCCGGATTTCGGCGGTGACTTGCAGGGTGCGGACCATTCGGACAAAATGGACTTTCTGTGCCGCAGAGGTTACGGCGGCCGGTGCCCACCTGCACACTGGAGCGGTGAGTCACTCACGAGAGGAAGATCGGGATGTCCCATCCACGGCAGTTGTGTCCGTCACAGCACGATCACGGCCCCTCAGATGGGGGCCGAGAACACGAGGCCGGGCGGGGCACGTGGTTCCTCCGCGCAACCGGTCTGGCCGCGCTGATATGGTTCCTGGTTCGGGTTGTGCCGCGGCCCTCGCGCGCCCGCTATCCCTGCCAGCGGGTGGCCTTCCCGCTGGCGTCGGGATTCGTGCTCTGGCTGGCCGGCACGCTGGGCGTCGGCGTCCTGGTGAAGAAAGCAACGCAGGCGCTGCGCCGCTCGCGACGAACAGCCTTCGGAGGGCTACTCGCAGCGGCCGTGGGAGCGGCGCTGCTGACGATGGCCGTCAGCGACGACGGCCCGGCCATGGCGGCGCCCCAGCCTGCGAACCGACCCCTCGGCGTCGCGCAGGGCATTCACCCCGGCCGCGTCGTGTGGGTACACGAGCGCGATGCCACCGACTGGGTGGGCCCCGGCACGGGTGTGCTGTGGTACAAGCATATCGACCAGGCAGTGGTCGATCGGATGCTGGCGGAGGCCGTCACGAACCTGACGGGCAAGCCCAGCGTCGCGGCCGCCTGGGATGCGCTCTTCCGCCACCTCAACCGCACCCGCGGAAGGGGGCCCGTCGGATACCGTCCGGGCGAGAAAGTCGCCATCAAGGTGAACCACACCCTCAGCGGCGAGTCGGACCCGATGCGCATGGGCAAGCCCTGGCAGTATGCCGACTGCGTGGACAACTCGCCTCAGTTGACCATCGCGCTGCTGAAGCAGTTGACGGAGAACGCGGGCGTGGTGCCCGGTGACATCGCCGTGGGGGACCCCTCCCGGCTGATGCCGAACTACTGGTACCGCATGGTCAGCGAGACGGTGGGCCTGGAGGACGTGGTCTACCTGACGCTGTACGGCTCACCGGCCTCCGGTCGGCGGATGGTGCGCTACTCGGACGTGCCCCTGCGCTGGAGCGACCCCGATCCGGAGCGCACGGAGCACGTCGGCCGGCAGGACTTCCTGCCCGTCTGCTTCGCGGAGGCGGACTACATCATCAACTTCGCCGTGCTGAAGACCCACCAGTACAACGGCGTGACCCTGTGCGCGAAGAATCACTACGGCTCGCTGATCCGCAACCCCATCGGCGTGGATCCTCATCCGGCCGGCCAGTACTACAACATGCACCGTACCCTCGTGACGGAGACGCCGGGCACGGGGCACTACCGTTGCCTGGTGGACCTGATGGGACACCCCCACCTGGGCGGCAAGACGGTCCTGTACCTGATCGACGGGCTGTTCGCGGGCCAGGGATGGGAGGGCGCTCCGACGCGCTGGCAGATGGAACCGTTCAACGGCGACTGGCCCAACAGCATCTTCGTATCACAGGACCCCGTCGCCATCGATTCAGTCGGGTACGACTTCCTCCGCACGGAATGGCCGGACGGCTACGCCGGGGTGGAGGGCGTTGACGATTACCTCCACGAGGCCGCCCAGGCCCCCGCGCCGCCCTCGGGCGCCATCTACGATCCGGACGGCGACGGCGTCCCGCTGCGCAGCCTGGGCGTCCACGAGCACTGGGACAACGCCGAGGAGAAGAGGTACTCGCGCAACCTCGGCGCCGGCGACGGGATAGAGCTGATTCCCGTAGAACCGGGGGCGGCCGGCAGAGCCGCCGCGGGGCGGACGACCCGTGCGGCGGTCAGCGCCGGAACTGCCGGGGGTTGATGTCGTACTTCTTCACCCGCAGGCCCATCACCCGCTCGGTGATGCCGAGGTCTCGGGCAGCCTGTGCCATGTTGCCCCCCGAGGCCCTGAGGGCATCCAGGATCATCTCCCTCTCGACGTTGTCCAGCACGGCCGGCAACGTACCCCCGGCAGCGGATCCCTCCACGCGGCCGGCATGAACGGTGGGGGGAAGGTGCTCCGCACGGATCGTGTTGTCCGCCGTCATCAGCACCGCGCGCTCGATGCAGTTCTCCAGCTCCCGCACGTTCCCGGGCCAGCCGTGGCGCATCAGCATCTGAAGGGCCGGCCCGGATATCTGGTTGACCTCCCGGTCGTTCGCCCCGGCGTACCTGGCAATGAAGTGGTCCGCCAGGAGCGGTATATCCATGCGCCGATCGCGCAGCGGCGGGACGTGGATGGGGAAGACGTTCAGGCGGTAGTAGAGGTCCTGACGGAAGGCTCCGTCCTCTACCATCTTCTCCAGATCGCGGTTGGTGGCGGCTATAACACGCACGTCCACCCGTATCGTCTCGGTTCCGCCGACCCGTTCGAACTCCCTCTCCTGCAGCACTCGGAGTAGCTTGATCTGAGTTGCGGCCGAAAGGTCGCCGATCTCGTCCAGGAAGATGGTGCCGCCGTCGGCCAGCTCGAACCGCCCCTTCCGCCGGGAGACGGCTCCCGTGAAGGCGCCCTTCTCGTGACCGAACAGCTCGCTCTCCATCACGGTTTCCGGCAGCGCGGCGCAATGGACCTTAACCAGCGGGCCGCCCGCCCTCGGGCTGTTGTAGTGTATGGCATGGGCCACCAACTCCTTGCCGGTGCCGCTCTCGCCGCGGATCAGGACCGTGCTGTCCGCCTTCGAGACCTTGGCCATCAGGTCGTAGACCGCCTGCATGGCCTTCGACGTGCCGA
>JASFTE010000552.1:0-4003 GCA_050114035.1 Armatimonadota bacterium
GCGTTCACGCGAAAGACATGGTACGACGCCTCCGGCGTCCAGGTCAGGTTGCCGCCCTGACACTGCGTGTAGGCGAACAGGATCGTCTCGCCGTCCCATGAAAGCTCCGGAGAGAGGAAGGAGCCGGGGAGGAGCCGGCCGCCAGCCAGGCGCCCCTTCTCCACGATCGAGTCCTCGAGAAGATCCGTCAGCCGTGGGTTGGGCGTGAACGGATCCGCGAGCACGAACAGCCCGCCGCCGGGTCTGGCGTTGAAGCCGTAGTACTGGTCGCACATGTGGAACACGCCGCCGGGGTCGTGGCGCTTGATGAACAGCAGCCTGTCGAAGTCGAGGAGCGGGTTGCAGAAAGCGATCCTGCGCACGAGCCAGCGGGCCTCGAGGTAGATGGCCCGGCGCGCGTCCTCGGGCACGTCACCGGCTCCCTCGAGCTGCGCCAGACGCTGGTCCAGAGAGCGCAGATTGACTGCCAAAGGCCCAAGTCGATCGGATGACGCGCTAGGCCGGAGCCGGGCGATAAGCCCCTGGCCCCGGCTCACCACGTCGCGCGTGTGTGCCAGCGAGAAGCCCCCGCCCTGGCCTGCGATCGAGGCCGGAGAAAGCTCGCCCATCGTCCCCGGATACGAGTGCGGCCCCACGCTCTTCTGGTCGGCTGGCTTCCCGAGGGCGACATTGGTCCGCGGGTCATCGGCGGCGTATACCTCGACTTCATCGAGGGCAAAGGAACACCGCCCCGGCACATGCAGGCGCACGATGCGGGCGGAGACGTCCTTGTCCCCCAGGTCAACTACGAGCGGCCTCTTCTTGTTGACGCCGTAGAAGGTCTCGCCGTTGTGCCGGTAGACCTCGTGGAACTCCTCTGCACTGGCCCCGGAAGCCACCAGCATGCGCAGGTGCTTCGTTCGCGGGGCAGTTGTGCCATCAGTGCGATTGAAGACGACGACACGGTCGAGCCGGCGCTCCTCGCCCAGGTCCACCTGCCACCAGGGCTCCTGCTCCCCGCTCGCCGTGTGGAAGCCCCAGTGGCCGTTCTTGACGCCGTCGCAGCCGCCGGCGGCATCCTGGACGGTGGTCACGCCGCGCGCGTTGCGCTGCGCCGATGCGTCCACCGCCGGGCCGCCCAGGGCGAATCTCCGATCGCGGTCGATCCAGTCCGCCTCGATGAGGGCGCGCATGTGTTCGCCCACATGGACTCCGGCGGGCGACAGGCCACGTGTGGCCGTCAAGACCGCGCCGCCAAGCGTGGCCCACAGGCAGATGTGAAGTAGAGTGATACTTCGAGATGCTCTCATGGCGCAGCGCTCTGCTACTGCCTTGCCTCGCTATCTTCCGCCAGCGGCCCCAGAGCGGCCGCTGCGGAAGCCGTTCCTCTACCGCTCGTCGTACACGTCCAACTCCAGATACGTGGGCTCGTCCTTCGTGATGTCGATGCGCACCGTCCAGCCGTCGTCGACGGACCGGTTGGGGATGACCTGGACGGCGAAGCCGTGGAACGCCGCCTCGCTGGCGGCCACGGACTTCAGGGCGCGCGTCACGTCGATCTTGTGGTACTTCGCCGGGCCGGGCTCGGCCTGTCTGGGGACGACCGTCGTACCGACGACCGAGCCCAGGTCCGCGAAGTCGTAGGGCTTCATGCTCCGGAACCGTCTGGTCAGCAGCGAGGCGCCCACCTGTGTCGGGGCGTTGGGATTGGAGTTGGTCACCGGAATGCACAGCCGGGCCGCCTTGAAGTCGCGCGCGCCCGGCAGCTCCCCCAGGTCCCCGCCGATGAGCATCACCCAGGCCTCCGGGCTCTTGGGCCGCGTCTTGATGTGGTGGTTCTCGAAAGTCTCGTTGGCGAGCTCCCCAGCCGCCGTCCGCCAGATGACGTGGCTGCACTCCAGAGGCATGCGCCTCGTGACGATGGGCCGCTCGACCTTCTTCGGCGGGCGCGCAAGGCCCATGAGGAACGGGTCGGGCAGCGTCTTGAGCTCGGCGCCGCGGCCGACATTGGGCGCGACGGCACCTTTCGGAAGCGGCATCGGCTTCTGGCCCGGCGCGAGCACCTCCCGCCGCAGGAACAGCATCCGGGGGTACACGGGGTACTCCCCTTTGGCCGTCGGGACGCGGATGTCGAACCTCGCGGGCAGGTCCTTGGCCGAGAACACCCGCTGCACCACGGTAGGCGTATCCGACCAGCTCGCCTTGTGGCAGCGCCCCAGCTCCGCACCCATGTCCGCCAGGTGCTCGTAGGGCACGCTCCGGCTGCCCAGCGAGTACGCGTACGTCACTGCCAGTCGGTTGTCGCCGAGCGCATCCGGGTCGGCCACCGACACGGTGACCCTGTTCGGCCCGGGCGACAGATATGGCAGCGCGCAGCGGTTGTGCTGCACGATGACCTCGATGCCCAGGGAACGCACTGGCCTGGTGAACGTGAGCCTTACCTGGCAGGTGTACCCGCCGCCGACGGCGTCGTCGAAGTTGCTGAGCTCGATCTCCTGCCACGTCTTGCCCTCGTCGCGGGAGACCTCGGCCTTCTGGATCCCGGGCGCGGCGCCCGTGGCGCGGCTCATGATGTAGGGGGACCGGAGCTGCACCGTGATGGATGCCGGCCTGGTCGCATCTGCCGGGGCAATCCGCCCCTTGGACCACTTCACGTTGTCCTTCGCGGCCAGGGACGAGAGGAACGCATCGCTGCCGAGGTCCGGCGCGAACCGCAAGTAGCCGCTGGAGAATGTGCGTGCGCCGCGCTCGTCAAGATAGCGGTACGGCTCGAGGACGGGCCCCAGAGCCGGGCAATTCCGGTAGTCCTTGTCGCCGCACGTGTGCCCGGGGACGTACTTGCGGCCGGTACGCCAGTGGTACCAGTGCGCGTCGTCGATGTGCTTCCACATCAGCTCCAGGGAGTAGCCCGGGGCGAGATCCACGTCTGTGCTATAGCCGTCCTCATCCATCTTCAGGCCCATGTGCCCGAACTTGACGCTCGCCTCGCCGACGCGGGTGTCCTTGACACCGTTGACGACGCCCTCGGGCGTGTCGCCGCAGACGAAGAACGCCGGCGCGACCCAGTTGGCCTTGTCATTGATGATCTCGAACCGGTTGCCCTCCGTGTACCAGACGCGCCGCGGTTGGTCGTAGACGAAGTTCTCCGTGATGAGCCCCGGGTTCTCCCGAATGTCCGCCTGGCTGGCAACGGTCCGATCGCCCGGCGCATCGGGGTCCGACTTCCACGCGTAGACCTTCAGGAACGTATCGAAGTAGTGCCACTGGTCGTCATACCGGCACTCTACCGTCGTGTGCCCCTTCCATCCGATGTACCGCCAGTCCCACCCGGCCGCACGCCAGAGCGCCGCCAGCACGGTATGCTGACCGCCGCACAGGCTCCAGCCGTAGACGTTGATCATCTTCAGCGCGGCGATGCCGCCCTCTTCACCCGGGTATGCCCGGTGGTACCAGAGCAGCCTCCCGGCGTTGTAGATGGCGATGGCCTTCTCGTCGTTCGTCTTGCAGCCCCGCGTTACGGTATCCACGATCGACTTCAGTGACGAGCAGTCCGGGGCCTTGTCCGTGACGATCTTGATCTGCCTGACCATCCCGGCCGTCGCCCCGGCGTCAGGCTCGTCCTCGGGCGCGGCAACACAGGCGGCCGCGACAAGGCTGAGACCGCACGTGCTCAGCACTAAGCTATTGGTATGCACACTCTCCCTCCCTGAACTCCCCTCGCGGTCGAGCGTCGCAGGTGGACAAGCACGCCGTCCACCGTACGCAGGTCAGGGCGTCAGCCCGGGGGACAAGCGATTGGGCATACCTGCCCTGCAGGAACTCGAAGTCTGCCGACTCCTGCTCGCTGGCCGTGCGCGAGGCGACCACGCCCCCGCAGCCCAGCGGCGGGACCTCGACTTGCCGATAGGACGGCGATGGGCTGGATACGCGCCTGGGCACTGCCCTGGCAGCCCGCCCCTCTGACTCGGTCATCTGCGATGCACCCCCCAGCCGGGGGGACATTTCCAGCGATACGTCGAGGCTA
>JASFTE010000553.1:0-4000 GCA_050114035.1 Armatimonadota bacterium
CCCGTGGTTGCGTGGCACAAGCCGTGCCTCTACAGGGGGGGATGTGCGGGGTCCCGGAACCAGCCTGTGGCGACCGAAGAGCCCTGAGACTTGGGGCCTTCCCAACATATCGACGCGCCGGCTACGCGGGCAAGCCGCACAAGGACGTTCTCCCCTCACCAACGGAGAACTACGACACGAACGACCCTTGCGACCCCAACTCACGACAGCCATTGGGTTCGCAAGGGTTGCGGCTAAGTCGTTACATCACATCGCCCAGGAGCCCCTCTACGGGCCTGGGAAGCGGTTTTCGGGTTTGAGATTGTCGCAAGGCTCATAGCCGTGGGAGCTGCCCCCATCCAGCCTGTCCTCGGGGGCTCTCCCAGCTCGTTCGACCTCGTGATCGCCTGCGGTCAGGCTCTGTGAGCTCAGTTCAGCCAGACGTCAGCTCCTATCCCTGGCCCACCGGGGACCACATGGCGCCGCCGTCCAGGATGTGCTGACGGCGATGGGGAGTAGATCAACTGTGGGACCTCACGCCCTCGGAGGGCCCAACGCTATCGCAACGCCACTTTCCACACATACCCCAGCACCGCGTCGAGCAATCCCTCGCGGCCCGGGTAGCGCAGCAAGTCCGACGCCACGTAGACGATCCGCCCCTCGCCGAGTTCGCCGCCCGGCTGCACGCACGCGATGGCGTCGCCGTTGGCAGTGCCACCCGGCAGTGTGACTCGCGCCAGGATTTCGTAGCTCTCCGCCTCGGCGTACATCTTCTCCGACATCAGCCGCGAGCCGCCGCCCGCGTCGAGCGTCCAGGCCTCCAGGTCCGGCGAGAGGGCTGGGGCGAACGTGACCGTGCTGCCGCGCGGGCTCTGGGTCATGCGGAGCCGGAAGCCGAACTTCGCCGCCTCGGCCCCGCCGCCCGGGTAGAAGAGCGGGTACCGTCCGCCCGCCGCAACGACGAGCGTCCCTCCTCTGCGCAAGTAGGCCTGCAACCGAGCCACAACTGCGTTGATGTCGAGGCCCCCGCCGAAGCCCTCGTCTCCCGGAGCCAGAAGCAGCACCTTCGGCAGCTTTTCCGCGGCGATGACCGCTTCCCATGTCGACAGCTCGAACTGGAACGCGCCGGAGTTGTAGAGGTCCGGCATCCAGTCGCTATAGGGCTCGGAGTGGAGCACGAGTCGCGTCCCGGCGAACCACTCGCGCCAGCGGGTGGTGGTCTCAGCGGCGAAGGGGCTGGGCTGCTTGTAGTACTCGAGTTGCGGCGTGGGCCGGTAGGTCATCTGCGCGGGGTCGGGCTGGACATCGGGGAACGCAACATCCTCCCCGCACAGCATCTTCCCCGCCAAGCCGGTCAGCGTCAGGTAGTGGTCGCTAGGCAGGCCCTCGTATGTGCAGAATCGCCCCACCGGCGGGTTGTTCGTGCACTTGAGGATCGCCGTACCCTCATCGACCTCGTCGAACATCGCGACATACGCCATGTCCATTCCGTAGCGCTGCACCTCTTCGACCTGGCTCCAGAAGAACCGCCCGCCGAGCCGCGGAATCGCGTTGAGCGGCGAGCTGCCCTTCTGCAGGTTCGCCCAACTGAAGCCGGGGAAGACGACCGGCAGGTAGTCCTTCTCGTTCTCCTCGCAGAATGACAGGTCGCCGGGCCAGTAGCGCTTGAAGCGCTTTCGCGCGCCCTCGGGCGAGCGGTATCGCCCGACGTTCCACGGGCTGATGATCGTGGCGTGCTGCTTGAGCAGGTCCATGCGCTCGTCCGTCCACGACGCCCAGTCATTCGGCAGGCCGAGCATGATGGTGCAGCCGCCGTTCTCAGGTCGCTTGAGGAAGGTCAGCAGGTCCTCGGCCGCCTCCGCCTCCCATCCTCGGTGCCCGAAGCCGTAGCCCCAAAGCGAAACCACCGGCGCCCCGCGGTGGTGGAGGTAGGCGGCGCTCTTGGTGATCTCCATCTCGTTGATGAGCCGCGTCCAGTCGGCCTTGATCGCATCGACCGCCGACCGGTCGAGGCTGATGTCGTACATCACCGCGAACGTCCGCCCGTACCGATTGGCGCCCTCGCGACAGTGGCTAAGGACGGCACAGGCGCGCTGGTAGTTCCAGTTGTCCTGGTTGCTGATGCACGAGCCGAAGCGCTGGACAAACGCGCCGTCGATGCCGTACTCCCGCATCCACTCGAAGTGCCGCACCACCGTCTTCTTCACGGTGGAGCTGAAGATCCGCGCCACCGACCCGTCCGCATGCCGGTACTTGGTGGGGAAGAGCTCGTCCTCATCGAGGTCCGTCAGGTCGGGCCAGAAGTCCACGGTACACCGCGGCGGGTCCTGGTTGACGCCGCCCCAGTGCACGTCTCCCGCGCCAAAGCCGTCGCCCGCCGCCATGAACCAGCCCTGGTAGCCGCACATGACCTTGCCGTGAAGGGTAGTGGTATCGACACCTGTCTCCGACGGCCCGGTGTACGGAGCGAGCGACTCCTGGAGCGTCATCGCGCGGTGCTGCACGTTCTCTTGCGAGCCGGATAGCGCCGCGCAGCCGAGCAGCAGCGCGGCAAGTGCAAGAGCGGTGTGTTGGGGCATCCAGTTGGGCCTCCATTGGTGGCACGGTGATGGCGAGCCAGTTCGCGCCGACCCTCGCTCGTGCCTGCAGGTCATCGACCGCCTCCGACCCAATCCCCGCCCTAGTGCACCGTCACGCATGTTGCTTTGAGTCATGGTAGAATGAGATGGCAGCCAAATCACACCACATCATCGCAGCAACAGAGGGAGCAAGAGATGCCGAAGAAATACGTCGTGCAGTTGAGTCCGAAGCAGCGGAAGCGTTGTACCGATTTGGTTCAGGCCGGCGCGGCACCGGCGCGGACACTGATGCACGCGCGGGTGTTGCTGAAGACGGACAGCGGGCCACGAGGGCCGAGTTGGACGGACCAGGCGATAAGCGAGGCGTTGGAAGTAAGCACGGTCACGGTGGCCACCATCCGCCGGCGGTTTGTCACCGAGGGCTTGGACGCTGCCTTGAGTCATTATCGTGGTCCGAACCGCGAGTACCCGCGTAAGCTGGACGGTCGGCAGGAAGCCCACCTGGTGGCTCTGGCGTGCAGCAAGCCGCCGGAAGGCCGCAAGCAGTGGTCGTTGCGGTTGTTGGCCGACAAGATGGTTGAGCTGCAATACGTGGACAGTCTCTCGTACATGACGGTAGCGCGCACGCTAAAAAAAACGTCCTGAAGCCGTGGCGCAGGATCCAATGGTGCATTCCGCCGGAGGCCAGCGGGGAATTCGTGTGGCGCATGGAGGACGTGCTGGACGTGTACTGCCGCCCGTACGATGCGCGTGTGCCGGTCGTATGCCTGGATGAGACGTCCAAGCAGTTGGTCGGTGAGGTGCGTTCCCCGCTGCCCATGGAACCGGGGAAGGCGGAACGATTCGACGCCCACTACCGACGCCACGGCGTGCGCAACCTGTCTATGTGCTGCGAGCCGTTGCGGGGCTGGCGCCACGTGAAAGTCACGCAGCGGCGCACCAAAGTGGACTGGGCCCACATGATCCAGGAACTGGCGGACATCCATTATCCCGATGCCGAGAAGATCGTGCTGGTCATGGATAACCTCAACACGCACACGCCAGCGTCCCTGTATGACGCCTTCGAACCCACCGAAGCGAAGCGACTGTGCGATCGGCTGCAGATCCATCACACGCCCAAACGCGGCAGTTGGCTCAACATCGCTGAATGCGAACTCAGCGTCCTGAGCCGCCAATGCACGGACCGTCGCATACCCGATGAGCGATCGCTCCGGCGCCAAGTCGATGCATGGCAGGACGAACGCAACGCCGAGCAGGTCACCGTTGATTGGCAGTTCACAACCCATGACGCCCGCATCAAACTGAAGCGTCTATACCCATGTGTTCACGAGTGACGGTGCACTAGTGCCGCATTCGGTAAATCCATGCGGAGTATTGATGAGGGCGCCGTGGTGTTCGCCGTTGCTGTGGCCAGTGATACGGATGCGGATCGGCGCGCCAGG
>JASFTE010000554.1:0-3995 GCA_050114035.1 Armatimonadota bacterium
GGCGAGTGGAGCGTGCCGGCGATGGACAGCGGGCTGTACGAGATGCGCAAAGCGAGGCTGGACTGGTCGTTCCCGCAGGCCGTCCCGACGCAGGACATTCGCGCCGCGCAGGCGGCGCGCATTGCCTGCGACTACTACAACGAACCATACATGGTTGGTGCGCACTGGTTTATCTATCGGGACTTCGATACCGAGACGCGCGAGGCGAATCGGGGGCTGGTCAGGAGCGACGGCACGCCGTACGAGGCGCTGACGACGGCGCTGACGGAGTTTCACGCGTCGGTCGCGGACCACATCTCGCCCTAGATCCAGCCCGGCGGGGCTGGTTGGCGACGGGGCTCAGGGGCCGATGAGGACGTTGGGGGAGCCGATGGTGATCGTCCCCGGGACCATGCCGCAGTGGAGCGTCGCGTCTCCCTGACGCGCCGCCGGTCTGCCACCGATCAGGACCGTTGCGCTGCCGAGTGTGATGGTGAAGGTGTTCGGCCCGCAGCAGGCGGCCGTTGTGCCCGTGTCCTGAACGCGGGCGGCGGGCTTGCCGTTGATGAGCACCGTGGGGCAGCCGATGATGATGGGGCCCTGCACCGGGTGCGGGATCAGGCCCGCGAGCCCGTGCGGGCCATGGCAGTGCGGGGTGCCGACAACCGTGTCCCCGACGCGTGCGGCCGGAGGGGCGAATGCGGGAGAGGCGGCGCATAGCAGGGCGGCAACGAGCAAAAGGATGCAGATGGTGCGCATTCGCTTCATCTCCTAGTTGAGCTGGATCACGCCGGCCTTGACCGTGCACAGCATGCCACCGTCCACGGTCACGTTCGTCTGACCTTCGACGGCGAGGCTCGTCCCGGACTTGATGCCGGCCTTCAGCTTCCCCTCGGCCTGGAGTTCCTTCTTCGCCACGAGCTGCACGTTGTTCTGAGCGGTGAGGTTGAGGTCGCCGCCGGCTTTGAGACTGAGGTTCCGCGCGGCGTTGATGGTGATGTTGCCCTGCTTGTCGATGGTGATGGTGGAGCCCCCGGCGGAGAGCTGCGCGCCGGTTGTGCCGGCCTGGATGAGGACGCCGGCGGCCTTCAGCTCCCGCGCAGTGCCCATCGGGCGCACGGCGGAGATCGTCCTTCTCGGCGGCAGCCTATCGGCGGCCACGCAGATGAGAGCCGCGATGGCGGCCACGGTGATCAGTACCCGCAGATCGGCCTTGTCGCTCAATGCAATTCCTCCCTCTGAAGTCGGCTCCCAGTATAGCACGCCGTGGCGGGATCGTGGCGGTGATTATTGGGAGGCGCCGGTCGGCGTGTCGGCGCGGGAGGAGGCCGCGTCTGTGGAGCGAAGGGCGACTGCAGCGAAGGCGAACAGGAGCTGATACGGCGATGGAGAGTCGGATCATGTGGGCGCTTGCGGGGTGTCTCGCGGCGTCGTGCCTCGCCCCGCTCGGCCGGGCGGCCGACGAGAATCTGCTGACGAACGCGGGCTTCGAGCAGGTTGGCGCGGACGGGAAGGCCGAGAGCTGGGTGTTCGCGGGCGCGGGCTCCGTCGTGCTCGACGGAGGGCGGGCGCACAGCGGGACGGCACTCGCCCGGGTGCGGTTCGAGGACCGGGCGACGCAGACGCTCGCCTGCGAGCCGGGCAGGTACTACCATGTGGAGGGATGGGTGCGGGCCGAGAACCCGGAGACGCGGGAGCTGCCGCGGGTGAAGGTCTACTTCCTCCGGGCGGATGGAAGCCGGGCGTTTGTGACCGGCGGGACGATGGAGAAGCCGGGCGTCGGGAAGTGGGAGCGCTTTGCGATTCCGGTGCGCTCGCCGTACGACGCCGAGACGGTGCAGGTGGCGCTCATCGGGGCGTTCGGCGGGCAGGACTGGTTCCTGTTCGACGACGTTGCGCTCACGGTGAGCGAGACGCGCGAGTGGTCCATGTATGCGGATGTGCCGGATCTGAACGGGAAGACGGTGGTCATCCCGGATCTGGCGGATGTGCACTCGTTCGCCACGTATCGGATCCCGCCGCAGTCGCTCACGCCCATTGACGGGCTACTCTCGACGGCCGCCTGGACGGGCCGCAGCCAGAAGATACAGCAGCGCCCGCCGATCTGTGACTTCGACGTGCGCTTCCGCGAGCCGATGGAGGTGAACTGGGTCGTTGTCCACGCCCTCTCCCCGACGCGGCCGCTCGGTCGGGTGGAGGTGCACACGCTCGCGTCCGACCGGCACGAGGAGGGGAAGCGCATCACTCGGATCGCGAAGTCGGACGCGCTGGTGCACTCGGTGCGCGTGAAGCCCGTCACCGCGTCGGGGATTCGGCTGCGGATGGGCGACGCGGACGAGCGCACGGCCGAAGTGCACGAGATCCAGGCATTCCGCATCAAGGACGGGCCCACCGGCGTCGAGGGGGGCGTCGGCTTCCCGCTCACGCTCGGCCCGACTTCTGAGTCAGACGCAGCACTCGTTGCGCTCGCGTACCCGTCCGCGGACGACCAGCAGATCCTGAATCCGTTTCCAGTGGGGCCGCCCGGGCCAAGCGATGCTCCGGTGGAGGTGAAGCCGGGGCGGTACCTCCACATCCTCGCTCGCTCGCTGCGGGGGCTACCGGGCCGCCCTGCCGTCGGCGTCAAGCTGGTGACGCTGAAGCTGGCGGCGGAGAGCCTGGGGAAGAACGACATCCTCGAGATCGGGCTCAAGCGGCCCGCCGAGCTGGATACGAACATCATGTACGCTGAGTTGAGCGACCGGGGGCTGCCGGACAGGCTCAAGAACATGAGGGAGCGCAACTTCGCCGACATGGCGCGTGTGGTCACGCGGCTCTCGGGGCGGTCGCTGCGGGTCACGCTCGACATTCCCGACACGGTCTTTCCGCCGGAGGACAAGCTGTGGCTCACGGTGCGGTCCGAGAAGGGCTTCCGGGTGTGGCCGCGTGGGAGCTCGCTCTCGGCCCTCACGTGCCCCGTGGCAGAGGCGCTGCCGGAGCACCTGCCGCGCGTGGAGCGGCTTGCGGTCCGGGCGTATGCCCGGGCCTCGGAGGCCCACGTCTACGATGGGCGTCCGTACAAGGACATGATGCTCCACGAGATCGTCCAGCGCGTGCTGGCGTACGACCCGGAGAACGCCGCCGCGAACCGGATCCTCCGACGCATCGCCCGGCGCTGGTCGCCGGTTGAGGTGGCGCGGCCCGGCCCCGAGGACGCGCCCGACTGGGCCGTGTGGGGTCGCCATGCGGCCCGGGAGTGGAAGCGCATTGCGGACTGGTGGATCGACAACCGCTGGGTGGAGAACGGCGAGTTGGGCGGCAACCTGAACGACGACGTGGAGTACACGTGCCACTGGCCGCTGATCCATCTCATCACGGGGGACGATCGCATCCGGCAGGCGCTCGGGGCCATCGCCGACGCCGTCTGGGAGCAGAGCGGGGAGACGGGGTACTCGATCCAGGCCATGGACGTGGAGCACGCGGCGGAGGACTCAAGCTGCAGCCTGCCCCAGATGCTGCTGTGCGAGTATGGGAACCCGGTTCACGTCGAGCGCATGATGAAGATGAGCGAGCATCTCCCGTTCTGGACCGCCATGAACGACAAGGGCCGGCGGCACTTCCGCTCGTACATGTTCAACACGAGGGCGATCAGGGAGGACCCGCCGGACGACGTTGACCACCTGTACTGCGCCCTCGCCATGTGCGGGGCGACGCATCTGGCGTGGTACTGTGACAACCCGCAGCCGCGCGGGTGGGTGCACGAGTACGCCGAGGCGTGGGCCGACGTCGCCATGCGGTCCGAAAAGGGGAAGCCCGTCGGGACGCTGCCGTGCGACGTGCGCTTCCGCGACGCCGAGATCGCGCCGTATACGGAGGCGTACAACAAGAGCGTCTACATGAGCGGCGGGCACTACGTGATGCGGTACTTCCTGCTGGGCGTGGCGCGGCTGACTCAGGACCCGGCGCTGCAGCCCGCCGCGGATCATCAGCTCGGGACGATCGAGTCGGCCATCGCGAGCGCCGATGCGGCCATGGAC
>JASFTE010000555.1:0-3992 GCA_050114035.1 Armatimonadota bacterium
CCGCCGCGGCGCACGTGGCCGCGTCGAAGGTGAGTGGGAAGCCCTCGGTGCCCGGGACGGTGATGGCGACCGGGTTGGTGTTGAGCTGCCGGGTCATGCCGCCGTGGGGCGCCACGAGCCCGGTTCGCCCGTGGCCGGTGACGAAGGCGATTCCCGCGAGGCCCTCCTCGGCGATCATCTCAGTGTACTCGCCGATTCGCCCGGCGTGGTTGGAGTTCCGCAGCGCGATGCAGCTCACGCCATGCTCGCGCGCCTTCTCAGCCGCGAACTCGGCCGCCGCCCGCGCGGTGACCTGGCCGAAGCCCCACCCGCCGTCAACCACGCCGATGGGGCCCTCATCCATCACGCGCCGCGGCTCGGCCGTGGGCACCAGATGATCGTCGCGAATGTTGCCGATGTACTGCGACACGCGCATGACGCCGTGGGAATGGTGCCCGGCGAGCTCGGTCATGACCAGCGACTCGGCCACGACCGAGGCCTTCTCATCGTCCGCACCCGCGGCACGGAATATCGTCGCGACGAGTTCCTGCAGAGCATCGGCGGACAGCGTGGGCATGCAGCTACTCCCCCAACATCGGCGCGATGCGCCCCGGTTCGACCCCCACGCCCCCCGCCCCTTCATAGGGACACCGGCCGGCAGCGGCCACCGAAAGGAGGCCGGTCCGGAGACGGCGGCGAACCACATATCATCGGCAGTCCGGGAGAACGGCAGTCGCGCCCGGCGCGCGGCTCGCACAGAGGTGTGCCACCATGGCGCGGGACGACAGCAGACGCGAGTTCCTCAGACGCACCGGCACCGCGGCCGTCGGCGCGGGTATCGGCCTGATGGCCCAGGCCCGGCAGTCGGCACGCGCACAGGAGGTGGCCGCCAACGAGAGGGTGGTGCTCGGCCTCATCGGCGCCGGCGGGCGCGGCACCGGCATCATGCGCACCGCGATGCGCTGCCCGGGCGTTGAGGTCGCGGCCGTCTGCGACGTCTATGACCAGCGCCGCGAGCGGGCCAGGGAGATCGCGGGGGAGCAGGCCAAGACCCACCTGGACTACCGTCGGGTACTGGACAACAAGGACATCGACGCCGTCATCATCGGCACGCCCGACCACTGGCACCACGACATATTCTGCGACGCCATCCAGGCCGGCAAGGACATCTACTGCGAGAAGCCCATGAGCAAGACCATTGAGGAAGGCCGGCACATGGCCGGCGTGGCGCGGGCCTCCCGGCAGGTCGTCCAGATCGGCACGCAGCGGCGCAGCGGGCAGCAGTACCCCCAGGCGCGCAAGCTCATCGAGGACGGCAAGCTGGGGCGCATCCGCTTCGTCCGCGCCTACGACTGCCGCAACTACACGCAGCGCGATCCCTTCCACCCGCCCGCGGAGGTCACCGGCAAGATCGACTGGCAGCGATTCCTCGGCCGAGCGCCCCGCCGCAAGTTCGACCCGTTCCGCTACTTCGCCTGGCGCTGGTTCTGGGACTACGCCGGTGGCCTCGTCACCGATGTGGGCGTGCACGTGCTCGACGTGGTGCACTGGCTCACCGGCAATGACACTCCCCGCTCCGTCGTATGCCACGGCGGGATGTACGAGCTGGAGTACTGGCAGACGCCCGATGTCGTCAATGTCGTGCTCGATTACGGGTCGCATTCCGTCGGACTGACGTTCAACTTCGCGAACAAGCATCAGGGCAATGGTATAATGTTCTACGGCACCAATGCCACGATGGAGGTGCGGCGCTCGGACATCTACGTATTCCCGGAGCAGGGGAATGCGTCCGATCCCGAGATCACCATCCCGGCGTCCGGCTGGGTGCAGGAGCACGTGCAGAACTTCATCGACTGTGTGCGCAGTCGGGCCGAGCCCGCGGCGCCGGTGGAGTTGGGATTCCGCTCGCTGCTTCCGCTGCATCTGGCCAACATGGCGTACCGCGAACGCCGCATGGTCGAGTGGGACGCCGAGCGCTCGCGTCCGGCGTGACGCGCCGCGGGCGGGCACACGCCTTCTGTCAAATGGGGGGACGTGACTATGAGCGAGGCAGAGCGGGCCAGGGAGGCCAGGATCCTCGTCGTTGACGACGACAAGCCCGTGCGGGACGTGCTTCGCGAGATACTTCTGGGCGAGGGCTACGAGGTGGATTCGGCATCGGGGGGCGCCGAGGCGCTCGAGCGGGCCAAGGCGCAGAACTACGACCTCGTCATCACCGACGTGCGCATGGACGACATGGACGGCCTCACGCTGCTGCACGAGCTCAACGAGCTCTCGCCGGCGCCGGAGGTCATCATCATCACCGCGTGGCCGTCGATGGACGACGTGCTCGAGTCCGTCCGCGGACGCGCCGCCAACTACATCGTCAAGCCCTTCGAGGTGCAGCAAGTCTGCGACATCGTGGCCCAGACCCTCGAGGGCGCTGAGGCTTGATCCGCCTCGGGCCCCGAGTGCGACCCCAACTGGCCACTGGCCACTGGGATGGCCGGCATTACGGCATCAGCCTGCTGGGCACCCACAACGTAAGCTGCGGCGCGTACGTGACCAGCACCAGCACGGCGATCATGGCCGGGTAGAGGAACACCAGCGCCCGGGCCACGTTCTCCATGCGCGCCTTCCCCACCGCGCAGCCCACGAACAGCGTACTCCCCACCGGCGGCGTGCACAGCCCGATTGCCAGGTTCAGCATCAACACAATCCCGAAGTGCACCGGGTCCATGCCGATGCGCTGCACGACGGGCAGCAGGATGGGCGTGAGGATCAGAATGGCCGGGGCCATATCCATGAACGTCCCGATGATGAGCAGACCGACGTTGATGATGGCCAGCAGCCCGATGGGATTGTGCGCCAGCCGCGCCATGGCCGCCGCGATCTGCTCGGGAGCGTGCTCGATGGTCAGAATGTAGCTGAAGCCCGACGAGGTGGCGATGAGCAGCATCACGATGGAGATGGTCACCACCGAGCGGCGCAGGATCGCTCCCAGCGCGCGCAGCGGCAGCTCCCGGTACACCACGAACGTCAGCAAGAGGGCATAGAACACCGCGATGGCCGCCGCCTCCGTGGCCGTGAAGTAGCCGGAGATGATGCCGCCCACGATGATCACCGGCGTCAGCAGCGCCAGCAGCCCCTCGCTGAACGCCCGCACGAACTCCCCCCACGTCAGCCGCTGCATCCGCTTCGGGTACTTGCGCGCGTGCGCCAGGATGTAGGACGCGATCATGAGCGACACGCCTACCATCACCCCCGGCACCAGTCCCCCGAGGAACAGCTTCCCGATGCTCACCCCCCCGCCCGCCGCCAGCGCGTAGATGATGGCGTTGTGGCTCGGCGGGATGATGATCCCCTGCGCCGAGCTGGCGACGGTGATCGCCACCGAGAACTCCTTATCGTAGCCCTCCTTCTCCATCATTGGGATCATGATGGAGCCGATGCAGGACGTGTCCGCCACCGACGAGCCCGAGACGCCCCCGAAGAACATGGACGCGCCCACGTTGAGGAACGCCAATCCGCCCCGAAGGCTGCCGATGAAGAGATTGGTGAAGTTGATGAGCCGGCGGGCCATGCCGCCGTAGCTCATGATCTCGCCGGCGAACACGAAGAAGGGGATCGCCATCAGGGGGACGGAGTCGATGCCCGTGGCCATCTCCTGCACGACTCCGCCGAAGCTGACGCGGGCCAGAGGAGCCGCCGCGAGGGCGGCGATGCCGAGGGCGAAGGCGATAGGCACGCGCAGCAGCATCAGCGCGACGAAGACGGCAAACAGCACCGTCGTCGCCCCGCTCATCCCTCAACCCCCCGCGTGCCTTGCAGTAGGGGAGGGTCACCGCGCCCTCCCGCCTCGCCCTTCGGCACGACCACAAACACCGCCATCAGCAGCCCGGTCAGAGGAATGGCGATGTACACGGCTCCCATGGGGATGTGGGCGCCGGCCGATGTCTCGTGCATGAACTCCCGCGCCACGAGCACGCCGTAGTACACGAAGAACGCCGCGAACCCAAGCTGCGCCGCCCGCA
>JASFTE010000556.1:0-3989 GCA_050114035.1 Armatimonadota bacterium
GCTGCTCGGGCTGCCGCTGGCGCCAATGCGCCTTCCCGCCGCACTCGTCCCAGGAGGCCTTGATGATCGCGCCCTCGCGGCTCGTGTTGTAGTCCGTCTTGGCGTTGTTGGAGCAGAAGTACCCGCCGGCGCGCAGGTACGACGGGAAGCCGCGTATGAAGTCGGGTATCGGGAAGGCTGAGCGGAGGTTCTGTGTGCCCAGGGACGTGGCGTACACGCCCGTTATGAGACACGACCGGGTGGGAGAGCACACCGGCGCCGTGGCGTACGCGTTCGTGTAGCGGACGCTCGCGCGCGCGAGGCGATCGATGTTCGGCGTGCGGGCATAGGCGTCCCCCCAACAGCCCAGATCGGGGCTCATGTCCTCGCAGGTGATCCACAGGATGTTCGGCCTGCCGCCCGGCCTGCGCTGGGCAACGGCCGCGTCCGGCAGGCTGGATGCGACAACGCCGGCGGACAGGGTCCGTATCACATCGCGTCTGCGCATCGCAAGTGCTCCTTCGAGACCTCCGATTGTGCGCGCCCTCGACGACCGGACGGAGTGCTCATCTGTCGGCGCGGCCGTCCTCGGCGAGGAGCCGGGCCCGGACCGGGAGCCTCGGTCTCCCTGCCTGCCGGGCGCCGCGTCATCTCTTGCGCCGTCCCAGGGCGGCCCTGGCTTCGTCCAGAAGGCCCTCGAGGCTGTCGCCCAACTCTCCGAGCGTCTCGGCATCGGCCTTCGACAGCCCGCCATAGCGCGCGGCGAGCCGGTCCGGCCCCAACGAGGTGAGCGTGTCGCGGATGCGGTCGAAGATGTTCGCCGCCCAGATGCGCGTGGCGTGCAGCGACTGCGTGCGCTGGTCTGCATCCGGGTCGTCTGCGGTGAGGGAGCGGATCGCCTCCCGCAGGCGTGCCTGCAGCTCGGCGAGCGGCTCCAGCAGCGCCTCGGCCTCAGCAGTCGGCAGCGGCCGCAGGCGCGCGGAGGAGCCGGCCGGCGGCCGGCCGAGCTTCGCCAGGTCCTCGATCTCTCGCCGATACTGGCCAATCATGGCGTAGGCCGAGAGAAGCTGGCTCTTCTGTGCTGCTTTGAGGGCCATGGTCCCGCGCCAGTTCATCGGCCCCGCCGCCCAACCCTCCGCGTCCTTCATCCCATTCTCGCCCGACCCTCGCGGCAGGATACCGGCGGGCGCGAGGGAAACACCACAGACGCCTCCGCGCCCGGCACCAAGGAGCGACGAGCATGCGCCGTGCTCTTCCTGCAGTATGCTGCCTACTGGCTGCCTGCGCACCGGCATTGCACGCCCAGACCCCGGAGCCGACGCAACTCCTCGAGCCGCAGCCCCACTTCGGCTTCCTGGACTACGCGGCTCTGGGCGCCTACCTCGTGGCGCTCATCGTGATGGGCGTGTACTTCGCCCGGCGGGAGAAGAGCACGGCCGACTTCTTCCTCGCGGGCCGCCGCATCCCGTGGTGGGCGGCGGGGCTGAGCATCTTCGGCACGCAGCTCAGCGCCATCACCTACATGGCCATCCCGGCCAAGGCCTACGCGACCGACTGGGTCTACATCCTGGGCAACATGTGTATCTTGCTCATCTGCCCGGTGATCGTGTTCTGCTACCTCCCCTTCTACCGGCGGCTGAACGTCACGACCGCGTACGAGTACCTCGAGAGGCGCTTCAGCCTCCCGGTGCGCCTGTTCAGCAGCGCCGCCTTCATGCTCTACCAGCTTGCGCGCATGGGCATTGTGATCTGCCTGCCCGCCATCGCTCTCTCCACCGTGACCGGCTTCAATGTCTACGTGTGCATACTCCTCATGGGCGTGCTCGCGACGGTCTACACCGTGCTCGGCGGCATCGAGGCGGTGATCTGGACGGACGTGCTGCAGGTGTTCGTGCTCATGGGCGGGGCCCTGCTCAGTGTGATCATCATCGCCGCCAATGTGGACGGCGGCTTCGGGGCGATCATCAGCACGGGCATGGCCGAGGGGAAGTTCCACACGTTCAACTGGACGTGGGACATCGCCACAATGGGCGTATGGGTCGTCGTCGTGGGCAACCTGTTCTCGAACCTGCTGCCCTACACGGCGGACCAGACGGTCATCCAGCGCTACCTCACCACCAGAGACGAGAAACAGGCGGCCCGGTCCATCTGGACCAACGGCATCCTCGCCATCCCGACGGCGCTCATCTTCTTCGGCCTCGGGACGTGCCTGTTTGTCTTCTACGAGGTCCGGCCGGAGCTTCTGAGTCCGGCCCTCAAGACCGATGCCATCTTCCCCTTCTTCATCGCACAGCAGCTCCCCGTTGGCGTCTCGGGCCTCGTGATCGCCGGCCTCTTCGCGGCGAGCATGTCCAGCCTCGACAGCAGCATGAACAGCATCGCCACGGCCATGGTGACCGACTTCTACCGCCGCTTCCGGCCCCAGTCGTCCGACCACTTCCGCCTCAACCTCGCCCGGTGGCTCACGGCCATCCTGGGCGTGATCGGCACCAGCGCGGCGATCGTCATAGCCGGGCTCGAGATGGAGTCGCTGTGGGACCTGTTCATCAAGGTCCTCGGGCTGATCTTCTCGCCGGTCGCCGGCATTCTCGCACTCGGCATCTTCACGCGGAGGGCTCACGGCATCGGCGCCCTCATCGGCGGCGTGACGAGCGCCATCGTGTTGTATCTCGTGCAGCAGCACGCACAGATCCACTTCTTCCTCTGGGGCGCCGTCGGGATCATGTCGTGCTTCGCCGTCGGCTACCTTGCCAGCCTCATCATCCCCATACCCGCGCAGCGCCTTGAGGGGCTGACCGTCTACACGATCGGCGCCCGGAACGAGTCGGAGCCGGAGGACGCCGCATGACGAAGAGGGATGTTGTCATCGACGCCCTCCAGTTCCGCCGCCCGGCCTACGTCCCGTGGGCCTGGGGCATGACGCAGGACTGCGCCGAGCGATGCCGGGAGCACCTGGCGACCGATGACCTGAGCGCCTTCATCGGCTCCCACTTCCTCGACCTCGGCCCCGACATCGGCCGGTTCGAGCGCGTGGATGCCGATCACGATCGCGACATGTACGGCGTGGTATGGGACCGGAGCATTGACAGAGACATCGGTAACCCGTGCGACTGGCCCATCAAGGAGCCCGAGGACCTCGCCGGCTACCAATGGCCCGATCCCAATGACGACGAGTGGTACGCCGGCATCCCGGAGCGGATGGCGGCCCGTCCGGATCTGTTCAGCCGCTACCAGGTGGGCTTCTCGCTGTACGAGCGCGCCTGGACCATGCGGGGCATGGACGCTCTGCTGATGGACATGGTGGAGCGGCCCGAGTTCGTCGAGGAGCTCCTCGACGCCATCGTGGAGCACAACCTCGTGCAGGTCCATCGCGCCCTCCAGCTCGGCGTGGACGCCGTCTACTTCGGCGACGATTACGGCATGCAGACGGGGCTGATCATGGGCATCGAGCACTGGCGGCATTACATCAAGCCGGGCCTCGCCCGCATGTTTGCGCCCGTGCGCGAGGCGGGCAAGTACGCGTGCATGCATTCGTGCGGGTGCGTGGATGGGCTCTTCGACGAGCTCGTCGAGATCGGGCTCAACATGTTCAACCCATTCCAGCCGGATGTGATGGACGTGTTCGCGCTGAAGAAGCAGTACCACGGTCGCCTGACCTTCCACGGCGGCATGAGCGTGCAGAACACGCTGCCCTTCGGCACTGCCCGCGAGGTGCGGGAGATGACGCAGCGACTGGTGGACGCGGGCGGCGAGGGCGGGTACATCTTCTCGCCGTCACACAGCGTGCCGCGAGACGTCGCGCCGGAGAACCTCGTCGCCATGATGGACGTACTGCGCGCCCAGCCGGGCTACCCCGGCGATGGCTGGCCTGGACCATGCACGAATGGCCCTGGCGGCGAGGCCGGGCGGGTGATGTAACGGAAATGTAACAAGTTGACATAAGGTGTGGGTCATTGTGCGTGTTGTGGGGGTACACAAGCCTCACAAGCGACATGATCAGGCTCTGTGGG
>JASFTE010000557.1:0-3976 GCA_050114035.1 Armatimonadota bacterium
CCCCTCCGGTGCTTCTCCTCGAACAGGTTATGGTCGACCCGATTGTGATGGCTGTCGCCGGTGATGTAGACCCAGTGCATCTGTTTGTCGACGTCTTCCGTGAGCCGGAAGTGATTGCGGGTCAGGCGAACGTGGTGGCAGTGCTTCAGCTCGCACGCCTTGCTCTCATTGCTGTGGGTCAGCTTGAAGCCCTCGAGAAGCACGTACGCGGCTGAATCGAACACGAACCCGTATCGCCCGGCGATGACCGCCTCTCCCCTATTCCTCGCCCGCACCACGATGGGATGCTCGGCGGCGCCGCTGCGCTTGATGCGGAGCCGGTCCGTGGTCTCGTACGTGCCATCCGCCGCTTCAATGAGGTCGCCGGGCTGGGCGTCTGAGAGCGCGGCCTGGAGCTCAGCCGGCGATGAGACGGCCACGGTGCGCAGTGCAGGGCGCGTCGGCTCGCAGCCGGCAATCGCGGCGGTCTGGGGCTGAGCGTCGCCTCCTTCTCCCTGCACATGCATTGTGAGCCCGGCAAGCAGTGCGAGCAATGGAGCGCTATTCACGGCGCAATTCATGGGTGCGTCCACCTGTTCTACAGCCCGCCGATGCCCGCGCGGGGCGGGAGGCGGAGGTCGAGGGCGAGGTCGATGACCGTGCGGAGGAAGCCGGCCACGAACTCGCCGACTATCAGCCCGATGAAGAACGGCAGGCCCTTGCGGTAGGCCTTGAGGCCGCCGTAGCGGAGCAGGAGCATTTTGGTGAGCCACGTCAGGAAGATGGGCAGCCAGAGACGGAAGAGGCCAAAGCTGCCGCTCACGAGGTAGCCGACGGGGTGGAGCGGCCAGCCGAGGAAGCGAACGCGAAGGGCCGTGAGGACGAACATCATCACGAAGCCGAGGCCGTAGGCGATGGTCGAGCCCATCTCGGGCACGCGTGGCTGGGCGAGCCAGGTGGCGAGCTTGGCCCAGGGGGCGCGGCCGAAGGCCCACGTGGCCGGGCCGGTGAAGTTGGCGGACTCGTACCCCACCTGGTACATCACGTGCAGGTAGGCCCAGAAGGCGGCGACGACGCTGGCGAGGGTGGCCACCATCAGGAGGGCCGCGATGGGCCGGAGCTTCACGTCGGTGGAGTGGCCGATGCGGAAGGCGTCCACGTAGTTCTGCATGGGGAACTGGCGGTGGGTGCGCGTGAGGAAGAAGAAGAGGCTCATCACGGTGAGGTCTTTGCCCGTCCAGGCGCTGGTGCCGGCGACGCGCTGCATGACGTCCTCGGCGCCCACCTGGTACAGCTCGATGGTGGGCAGGCCCAGCTCGGCGCGCATGCGGGCCGTGACGAGCACGACGGCGAACACCAGCACGAAGAAGCAGACGGCAGCCACGAAACCCATACCCGCGTACATGGCGAAGCCCACCAGCGTCGCGAGGCCCAGAACCGCGCCGGCGAGGGCGATGCGCATGGGGAGTGGCTCGCCGGCGTCCTCGGCGGCGGAGGCGCCGCCGCGGAGCATGCGGGCTATGCGCCCGCGGGCGACCCAGAACATGAAGGCGCAGAAGGCCAGGTAGGCGCCGAAGCCCTGCTGCTGCACGTAGGGGAAGCCGCGCCACTGGTAGTGCCCCAGAGCGTCGGCGAGCACCATCTCTGCGCGCACGAACCAGAAGAAGAACCAGACGGAGAAGGCGAGATGCAGAGGCAGTAGATACGCCAGGCCGTAGGCGAAGGGGTACGATGAGATGGGGATGCTGCCCGTGGCGGTCCACGGGCGGGCCGAGAAGCGGAAGTACTGGACGCCGATGGGGACGCCGGGGACGGCCGGGTAGAGCGTGTGGAGCAGGCGCAGGAACTGGAGCAGGGCGGCCAGAACGGCCGCGGCCCAGAGCTGCGGTTGGCGAAAGAGCTGGGCCGTGGGCGAGGTGATGAGCACGGGCACCTCGGCGATGGGGTAGTTGAGGCGCTCGGCGTCCCACTGCCGCCGGACGATGGCGCTGAGGCAGAGCATGACCCAGGCGACGATCATGAAGAAGGCGATCCACCAGCCCAGCACGGGGAGCCAGGCAAGCAGTCGCGACCGGGTGTAGAAGTCGGCCGAGCCCAGGTAGAGGGCATCGATGGCGCGCGGTTCGGAGACGACGAGGTGCCCGGGCAGGAGCGGATGGATGTCGTCGGCCCATGCGTTGGCGGGGGTGGCGCCGCGGAACACGTAGCTGAGGGTGGTGAAGAGGATCTGGAGCTGATCGTGCCCCCCAATGCAGCTCCCCACCACGAGCACGATGTATACGGTGAGCAGCTCCGACCGGGCCCAGGCACGCCGGGGCGCAGCGCGGCGCAGGAGGGCATTGAGCCCGGCCAGTATCAGAAGGACCGCGAGGGCGTTGAAGAAGATGGCCGACGTGGTCGCGTTGTCGGAGTAGCGGACGTACTCGATCTGCGTGATCCACCAGGCGTTGACCGGCACCAGAGCGAGAGCGAGGGCCACGGCCCGGACGCTGAGGCCGGTGGAGCCTCGGGGCCGCGCGGCCGTGTCGAGGGGCGCATCGTGGCCGCCGCCTGTTTCCGGTGTCCCCGTCTGGTCCATTATGTGTAGAGCCGATGCCGGTGCAAGTGCGCTACCCGTCGCCCTTGATGAAGTCGTCCCCGCCCTTGAGCCAGCGTCCCATGGCGCGGCCCGCGTTGTATTCGTACGTTGCAGGCAACCCGCGAAGGGTTTCGAGGCTGCCCAGCTCGCGGAAGATGGGATCGCTGGGGTTGAACCGGTTGAACGTGTAGATGCCGCTCACGCCCGCGTCCCAGGCCCGCCTGGCCTCGCCGCGCCAGACCTCGATTGCGCCCTTGCTCTCGGGCTGGCTCGGGCTAACGATGCGCGACGCGCTGAGGCCGGCGTACACGGGCACGTCGTAGCGCCTGCCGAGGGCGACGAGGTTCTCCCAGGGCTCCAGGTGGAAGTAGCCGCCGCCGGTGACGATGTCGATCAGGTCATCCTCGAGCCATCGCACGATGTCGAGCCCGATGGCCCTGGCGTAGCCGACGGAGTCGGGCACGCGCACCGCGATGAGCATGGG
Organism: Armatimonadota bacterium; assembly: GCA_050114035.1. Lineage (GTDB taxonomy): Bacteria > Armatimonadota > Zipacnadia > JAUWAU01 > JAUWAU01 > JAUWAU01. Next base: position 3,042 of record JASFTE010000557.1, read on the forward strand.
GCGATCGCGGCCGGCGGCGACTTGCTCCGTCATCTCCCGCACGCGACGCAGCAGGCCGGTCAGCAGATCGCAGTGCTCCTGGGTGACTGGGTCGCCGGTCATTTGCGGCTTGAAGTACACGGGATGACGGAAGAAATCAAGCTCGATGCCGTCCACGTCGTACCGCGCGGACACGTCCTCCAGGATGCGGAAGATCCTCTCGCGGGCCTCCGGCACGGCGTAGTCGAGGGCCGACCAGCGCCCGCCGCCATAGCGGAACCCGTCCTGCTTCGTCCCCATCAGGTACTCCGGGTGCTCCTTCTTCCACTGGCACAGGAGCGTTGCGTCGGCGGAGTCGTGGGTATCGTTCATGCGCATGGACCAGAAGGCTTCCATGCCGTGCTCGTGGCCGAACTCGACCATGATCTCGAGGGAGTCGCGTCCCTCGATCTCCTTGAGTTCGTAGGCCCAGTCCTGCACCGCGCGGTCCGCCGTGTGACGGGGCTCCGTGAGCTGGCTGTGGTGTGTGTAGACGTTGACGATGCCGGTGCAGTAGAAGATGGCGTCAACCTGGGAGCCAACGAGCGGCGATGTGCGCTTGCTGAGGAACGTCTCGGCGTTCTTCGTCTGCTCGGCGCCGGTGCGCACCCGGCAGTCGTTGCCGTCGTTGTTCATGATGATGCGGCGATGGCGATGGGCCGCCTTCTTCCGGGCCTTCTTCATGGCCGCCTCCTTCTGCCCCTGAGCAGGCATGGCGGGGCTCTCGGTCCACCAATCCGCTGTCAGGCATGTGGCCAGCACGACGGTGCATGTGGCCGCGGGCAGCCTCCGGCGTCTGAGCCATCTCATGGCAGTGGCCTCCTGCAGCGCCGGCCCGGTCTGTAGACGAGGGCCGCGGGGAAGGACGCACTGACGCTTTCGCCGAAGTGGCCCGCACACCCTCCGGCCGATGGACG
>JASFTE010000558.1:0-3976 GCA_050114035.1 Armatimonadota bacterium
CAACCAGTGGCGCCAGCGGATCAGGCGCGACCCCATCTCGTTTGACGAGTAGGGCCTCCGCCAGAGGGCCGGGCCGAAGCCGAATAGGCGAGCCGGACAAGAGGGAAGGGGCAAACATGCGTTACGCTCGATACATGACATACACGGGGGTGTTGCTCATGGCCGCTGTGATCGATGGCGGGGCCCAAGCTGGGGGCGGCCCGGCCGCCGGCCCGCTGCGGGTCTGCGAGGACAATCCGCGCTACTTCACCGACGGCACCGGCAAGGCCATCTGTCTGGTCGGGTCGCATACGTGGGACAGCCTCCAGGACATGAGCCCGGGAGACCCGCCCGCGGCGTTCGACTGGGAGGCGTACCTGGACTTCCTCGAGCGCTACCATCACAACTTCATCAGACTGTGGCGCTGGGAGCCGGTCATCTGGGACACGGCGGCGAATCGGCGGGATCGCGAGGAGATCCAGACCGTCGCCCCGCACCCATGGCAGCGCACCGGGCCGGGGAAGGCCTGGGACGGGGAGCCGAAGTTCGATCTGAGCAAGCTCAATGAGGACTACTTCAAGCGGCTGCGGGAGCGCGTGGTCTCCGCCGGGGAGCGCGGCATCTACGTGTCCGTCATGCTCTTCGAGGGCTGGGCGCTGCAGCGCATGGAGGACGCCTGGTCGCCGCATCCGTTCCACCCGAAGAACAACATCAATGGGATCGGGGCCGACGTGAACACCGAGACCAAGGGCGTCGAGGTCCACCAGCTCAAGCACCGGTCCATCACGGAGATCCAGGAGGCCTACGTTCGGGAGGTCATCGACACGGTCAACGACCTGGACAACGTACTGTACGAGATCTCGAACGAGAACCACCCGGGCTCGACCGAGTTCCAGTACCACATGATCCGGTTCATCAAGGAGTACGAGAAGAGCAAGCCCGAGCAGCATCCCGTGGGGATGACGTTCCAGTTCAAGGGCGGAGAGAACGAGACGCTGTTCAGGAGCCCGGCGGACTGGATCTCGCCAAACCCGGAGGGCGGGTACCGGAATGACCCGCCGGCGGCCGATGGCAGCAAGGTGATCGTCAACGACACCGACCACCTGTGGGGCATCGGCGGGAATCAGCAGTGGGTGTGGAAGAGCTTCCTGCGGGGGATGAACCCGATCTTCATGGACCCGTATGCCGGGGTGGTGCTCGGGGAGCGATTCGACCCCCAGTGGGAGCCCATTCGGCTGAGTCAGGGCTACGTCCTGCGCTTCGCCGAGCGGATGAACCTGGTGGCCATGACACCCCGCAACGTGCTCTCGTCCACGAAGTACTGCCTCGCGGATCGCGGCGCCGAGTACCTCGTGTATCAGCCAGAGCCAGACGAGGAGTTCACGGTCAAGCTCGAAGCCGGCACCTACAAGTACAAGTGGTTCAACCCGAGCACGGGCGATGCGCCGGAGGCCGGGGAGCTGAAGGTCGAGGCGGGCCAGAGGTCCTTCGCGGCGCCATTCTCCGGTGACGCGGTGCTGTACCTCGTGAGCGAGGGCGGCGCGTAGGCAAAGAGCAGGATATCGGCGCTTCGACGAGGCCATGAGCGTTGCGCGCTATCAGGCCGCGCCCTCGCGCGGCCTGCGGCATTCGGGTCTCCGGGGGGCTGGGAAGGGAGCGACATGGACCGCGACATCGCCTTCGAGATGGCGACGGCCAGCATACGGTTCGGGCCCGGCGTGACGCTCGAGGTGGGGATGGACCTGGCGGATATGGGCTGCCGTCGCGTGATGGTGGTGACCGACCCGAACCTCAGCAAGCTGCCGCCGGTGGCCGCGGTCCTGGAGTCGCTGGAGCGCGAGAAGCTCGAGTACTCGCTGTTTGACCGGGTGCGGATCGAGCCGACGGATGCGTCCTTCGAGGAAGCCATCGCCTTCGCGCGGGCGGAGCAGTTCGATGCGTACGTGGCAGTCGGCGGTGGCTCGACCATGGACACGGCCAAGGTGGCGAATCTCTACGCCACGTACCCGGCCGATCTCCTGGAGTATGTGAACGTGCCCATCGGCGCGGGGACGCCGGTGCCCGGGCCACTGAAGCCGCTCATTGCGATCCCGACCACGGCCGGGACCGGGAGCGAGACGACGGGAGTGGCCATCTTCGATCTCGTCGAGATGCACGCCAAGACGGGCATCGCGCACCGGCGGCTGAAGCCGACGCTGGGGCTGGTGGACCCGGAGAACACGCGCACCATGCCGCCCATGGTGGCGGCGTCCACGGGGCTCGATGTGTTCAGTCACGCGCTGGAGTCGTACACCGCTCTGCCGTACAATGACCGACCGGCGCCGGAGCGACCCATACTGCGGCCGGCGTACCAGGGGTCGAATCCCATCAGTGACATCTGGTCCGCGCAGGCCATCAGGCTGGCCGCGCGGTATCTGCCGCGCGCGGTTGCGGACCCGGATGACGACGAGGCGCGGAGCGGGATGATCCTCGCATCGTCGTACGCGGGCATCGGCTTCGGGAACGCCGGCGTGCACGTGCCCCACGGCATGTCGTATCCGGTCGCGGGGATGGTGCGCGAGTACCGGCCGCCGGGGTACCCCGGCGACCAGCCCCTGATACCGCATGGCATGGCCGTGATCCTCAACGCTCCGGCCGTGTTCCGCTTCACCGGCGAGGCGTGTCCCGAGCGGCACCTTCAGGCTGCCGAACTCCTCGGCGCAGACGTCTCCAACGCCAAGCCCGAGGACGCGGGGAGGATCCTCGCCGACGCCGTCACCGGGCTCATGGAGCGGCTCGGGATGCCCAACGGGCTCACGGCGGTTGGCTACACGCGGGACGACATCCCGGCGTTGGTCGAGGGCACCGTGCCGCAGCACCGCGTCACGAAGCTCTCGCCGCGTCCCGTCGGCGAGGAGGAGTTGGCGGCGCTGTTCGAGGACGCGATGGAGGTGTGGTGAACGCGGCCCGGCGCTGAGCGATTCGACGCACACCGAGAGGGGGGCCGTATGATTCCGGAGATGCTGAAGAACCACATCGGCGGAGAGTGGGTGGAGCCCGATGGCCAGGGCGATCTGGCGGTGGAGAACCCCGCCACCGGGGAGCTCATAACCCGGGTGCCGCTGTCTACGCCCGAGGAGACCGATCGGGCCGTGGAGGCCGCCGCGGGTGCGTTCCCCGAATGGAGCGCCACCCCGGTGGCGCGGCGGTGCGAGCTGCTATTCGCGCTGGCCGAGCGGATGCGCGAGGGCGCCGAGGATCTGGCCCGGCTGATCACGGAGGAGAACGGCAAGTCGCTGCCCGACGCGCGGGCCGAGGTGAAGCGGGCGCTGGAGAACACCGAGGTGGCCTGCGGCATGCCCGTGCTCGCGCAGGGCGACAAGCTCATCGGCGGCTCGGTGGACATCGATGGCGAGGTGCTCCGCCTGCCGCTCGGCGTCTTCGGGATGATCGCCCCGTTCAACTTCCCGCAGATGGTGCCCTTTTGGTTCTTCCCCTACGCCCTCGCCACGGGGAACGCGTACGTGATCAAGCCGTCTGAGCAGACGCCGTGCAGTGTGCATCGCGTGGCCGAGCTGATGCAGGAGTGTGGCTTCCCGCCCGGCGTGTTCAACGTCGTCCACGGCGACCGCGTGCCGGCGCAGCGCCTGGTGGAGCATCCCGACGTGCAGGGCATCTCCTTCGTCGGCACGACGCGAGTGTGTCGAGATATCGCGGTACGATGCGCAGAGACCAACAAACGCTGCCAGGCGCTCGGCAGCGCGAAGAACCATCTGGTGGCCATGCCCGACGCCAAGCGCCAGCCTATGTTCCGCAACATGATCACCTCGTGCTACGGCTGCGCCGGGCAGCGCTGCATGGCCTCGTCGGCCATCGTCTGCGTGGGCGATGACGTCTATCGCGAGGTGACGGACGCCTTCGTCGCTGCCTCGCGCGACGTGCTCGTGGCGAATCCCCTCGACCCGGCGGTGGCGGACGAGGAGATGCTGATGGGGCCGGTCATCTCGGCGAAGGCGAG
>JASFTE010000559.1:0-3975 GCA_050114035.1 Armatimonadota bacterium
CGGGGTACTCCTCATCCAGGCCCGACTCCTCGCCCGTGTAGTTGACGTTGTTCCTCGGGTTGTAGGGGTGGACGGTCCAGTTGTCCCGCGAGTAGTCGAACCGGTCCCACACCTCGATCTGCACGATGACGTCCCGCTCGTGCGTCAGGCGCAGCATGGTCTCGAACCGCCGCCAGTACTCGTCGTTCCATTCGTCGAGGGTGTACTTCCCGTTCTCAAGCTGCCGGTACGGGTACACCTCGAAGTCGTGGTCCGGCCGGTCGCTCATCGTGTTCCGGATGACGTTGCCGCCCACGCTCGCCAGCAGATCGAGGTGCTCCTCGAGATCGGGGATCTGGAACAGGCTGTCGTCCTTTGAGCCGCCGATCAGCAGCACGGGCTCGCCCTTGTACTGCCAGTAGCGCGGATTGTCAGGATAGACCTGGATGCGGTCCTCGTTCTTCATCGGTAGCGCCCCCTTCGCAGCGCTCTCGCCCGGAGTCCGCCCGCAGGCACAACTGAGCGTAACCAGGAATGCAAGCCAGCCAAGCCGTCGCATCGTCGTTGGCCTCCCTATAGAGGACCCACGCCAAGATTCCGCACCTCGATCTCCGTGTCGGCCCGGAAGTTGCGGAAGCCGAAGCGGCCGCGCTTGAGCGGCTCGGGATCGACGATCTCGTGCAGGAGCCGCCCGTCGGCGAACACGCGAATCAGGCACCCATCTACGACCACTTGGTAGCGCATCCATGTTCCCAGCTCGTACCGGTCGCACGTGCTGGAGGGAATACTGTACGGCTGGAAGTCCTGCACGGCCTTCCGGTACGCCGGGCGCTGCTCGTCGGTGAGCTGATCCGAGGGCGTTTGCAGGATGCGCAGGTGCGCCGGGAGCTTCCCGCCGAGGAACCGGAAGTTACTCTCCGTGCCGCAGCCCTCGCGGAGGAGCCCGACCGTGTACAGCTCCATTCGCTCGGCGTACGCGTAGTCGCCGTAGTCCGCCACCGGTCGCTCCCAGGCGAAGATGTCTTCCCCGCCGACGCCCTCGGCCATGAAGAACAGGATGGCCCGCGTCCTCGGGTTGTCGGTGCGCGCCTCGAAGTCGATGACCGCGGGGGCCTCGACAACTCGTGGCGCCCAGTACACCGTCCTCGTCTCGGTTGCGATGCCAAGGACGCCGCCGGGCTTGTGCGTCACGCTGCCCTCGCCGTCGAGCTTCCAGCCCGGGGTGCCGCTCAGGTCGGGGCGCCAGGCTCCGGGCCCGGGCTCGGGTGGGGCCGGATCGCCGCCGAGCAGCCGCACTCGCTCGTAGTCCACGACGATGTCGGCCTGCACGTCCGCCGGCGATCCGAAGGCAATGGTCCGCCGCTTCCCGGCGAGCTCGATGGCAAGACCGCACTCGCCCATGGTCGTTACGCGGGGCTGCGGAGCCCCGTCGCGCCACGGCAGCACGGCGGCGAGGAACTGCCCCTGGCGCGATGGCGCCTTCGTCGTGACCCAGATGTTGTTCCAGACCGGCTCCCCGCTCCACTTGCGCAGGGGGCTGCTCTCGACGCTGTTGCGGGCGGCCGCGAGCATGTCCTCACCGGTGATCGGGTTCTTGTAGCCGTCCTCGGCGCGCATGTTCAGCAGCTCGAGGCCATCGGTTCCGAGAAGGTGTCGCACCGTCGCATTCGCCTCACCCACCTCGTAGCTGAAGCGCGCCTGCCTCGCGTCCAGCGCCACCGGTACATCCTGATGCACGTGGTACAGCCACGAGAAGCGCGCCGGGTCATGGTCGGCCGCCGTCTCCACGTCGTCGAAGATGACGAAGAACTGATCGTCCAGAAACAGCACGTGCCGCAGGAAGCGCTGCAGGTAGGGGACGGTGCGCGCGTACGCCGGGGTCGCGTCGCCGCACCAGTACACGAGCCCCGGCTCCGTGCGCCACGCGATGATCCGCCCGGCCGTGGGCGGGTCGGGCTCCATCTGGGTGAAGCGCTGCCCGTGGCCGTCAATCAGCACCGAGTTGTGGCTCATGGTGGCCGCGGCGTGCCGGTCGCCGTTGCTCTTGCGCCCGCCGCCCGTGGCGATGACGGAGCCGTATGCGAACAGCTCGAAGGCGTTCTCGCTTTGGAACGAGTGGCTGTACCCGCCGCGAGGGCGGCAGTGGAACGTGATGCCCACACCGTCCGTGTACGTTGCCGGATCGCTCGGCGGGCCGCTGAAGGCCATCGCCCACCCGGCCAGGTTGCACAGGAGCGCGTGCTCGCCCTCCGGCGCCGCTTGGGGCAGGTGGAAGTACTGTGGCAGGCCGTACTCCTGCCAGTCGAACCGCGTCCGCCCTTGCACCTCGCGGCACGCGCGCCAGTTCTCCAGGAACGTCCCGTCGCCCGTAAGGAAGGCGAGCCGGCGATGGTTGTGCTGGTGGCGGCTCAGGTGCGTCTGGGCCGTCGCGCCGTAGTTGCCCCACGCGGAGCGCTCCATGCCGACGGGGCTGAGGTAGGAGAAGAAGCTGCCGATGCGGCCGTAGAAGGGGTTGCGCTCCAGGTGGAGCTCGGGGACCGTCATGAGCGCGTACAGCGTCGCATCGATCAGCGATCCGCACTTGCCGTTGCCGTAGGACAGGCCCTCGTTCCAGGCCTCCTCGGGCCCGAAGCCGTTGGTGACGCCCACGAGGTAGTGCAGGCCGCCCTCCACGAACTCCCGCGCCACCTGCGACCGCTCGTACAGCGCCAGCGCTCCGGTCATGGTCCAGTTGAAGTTCTGCGCCTGGTGCGAGGCCACGAACATCGCCAGGCCCCGCACGTTCGGCATGCCCCGCCGGTACCAGGAGAAGTTCCGCCAGATGTGCTCGATGCGGAACTCGAGCGAGGCGGCAATCTGGTCGCGCTCGGCCTCACTGAGCACCGGGTACAGCCAGTCGAAGCACAGGCCCATGTAGGGCGTCACCATCGTCGCCCACTTGCGGCTCTCGCCGAGGCCCTCGGGCGACGAGGCCCCGCCCGGCGGATATGACGCCAGCGTGAGCAGCGGCGCCTTGCACGCGAGGTACTTCCCGTCGCCGGTGAGCATGTACGCCAAGGCGACGATGTGCAGGTCGCGGGCGATGTCGCGGAACGCCGTGCAGTCGTACTCCCCGCCGAGCGGGTCCGCCGTCGGCATGTCCGCGAACCATGGCTTCTTCATCACCGCATCGGCGCCCGAGAGACACGCCTCATGGATCCGCGCCGACTCGGCGTCCCGGTCCTTGAGGCTCCGCAGCTCCGCGGTGTTCTCGGGCGTGAACACGATCCGCGGATGCTTCTGCAGATGCGGCGCCAGGTCGCTGATGATCGTCCGGTCCCACTCCACGGCATCCTGGGCGATGGCGAAGGTCCGCAGGCCGCTCCACTGCTCCCGCTCCGTGCCCACGTCGTAGCCCACGCGCCAGAACCAGTGGTAGCTGCCCTCGAGCACCGGGAGGGCGTTGTAGAAGTTGTGCGGCGTCGCCGCGACATCGACCGCCAGCTCCGACATGTCCGCCCGGCGCGAGACCCGGAGGGTGAACGTGTGCTCCTCCTTGTGGTCGGAGGGCACCACCGTGCCGGGGTTGTAGGGCCATGAGAACCTCGGCGGGTTCACGTGAACGATCTGCCCCTGCGCCGGCCGGAAGCCCACCCAGGCGGCGTGGATCTGCCGCTCATCCCGCGGCGTCGCGGCTCCCTCGTCGATCACGACCGGCGCCGCGGCGCACATGCCGCCGACGGCGATGACAATGCTGAGCACGATGACCGCCCGCATCATCCCTGCCACCTCCTGTGGCTCTCCGCGAATCGGGGTCACACCTTCTCCCCCAAGCCTCACCAGGCCTGCCGGCCGGAGTCCGTGACCACCGTCGAGGCGATGCTGCAGCGTGGCGCGACGTGCTGTTGCGGCCGCCTTACATACGACGAGCCCCGCCCGAAGGCGGGGCTCATCAAGTGCGAACCGTCCTCGACGCGTCCCGTGGCCTAGAAGGGGATGCGATACGACGCGCCCCAA
>JASFTE010000560.1:0-3970 GCA_050114035.1 Armatimonadota bacterium
GACGGCATCCTGGCTCGGGGGTTGGGGGTGTTGACCGAGGCGTGTCGCACAGTCGGCGATGTGAGCGTCGTCGCTCCCGACCGCGAGCAGAGCGGTGCCAGTCACTCCCTCACGCTCGGGCGGCCGCTCCGGGCAACCGCCCGCCCGGACGGGACCATCCAGGTGGACGGGACACCGACCGACTGCGTCCTGCTTGCCCTTGGCGTCCTGCTCGACAACCGGCCCGACTTCGTGTTCTCCGGCGTGAACCACGGCCCGAACATGGGAGAAGACGTGCTGTACTCCGGCACGGTCGCGGCCGCGATGGAGGGGCTGTCCTTGGGGATCCCCGGCGTCGCGCTCTCGCTGGCCGCCGACGACCCGGACCTGCTCGACAGCCATGTCCCATGGATCGAACGCCTCGTCGCCAGCATCGTGCGGGTGCGGAACTTCCCCACAGAGACGCTGCTCAACGTCAACTTGCCGCCGGTACCCGGCGACGAGATTCAGGGCATCCGGGTCACTACCCTCGGCAAGCGCGTCTACTCGGACTCCCTCATCCGGACCAGCGACCCCTGGGGCCGTACCGGATACTGGATCGGCGGGGGGCAGATCGAGTGGTCCGGCCGCGAGGACTCGGACTTCAAGGCCGTGCGCGAGGGGTACGTGTCGGTTACGCCACTGCACGTGGACCTCACCAACTACGACCTGCTGGAGGACGTGCGCGCATGGCATCTGGGCGAGTAGCCGACACCTACGGCGGCTACCGCGCGCGTCTCGTCGAGCAGCTCCGCGCTGCCGGGATCACGGACCTGGCGGTGCTGCGGGCGTTCGGCGAGACGCCGCGCCACCTGTTCGTGCCGGAAGCCCTGCGGGCTCGAGCCTACGACGACGCCTCGCTGCCCATCGGACACGGCCAGACGATCTCGCAGCCATCGACCCAGGCACGCTATCTCCAGGCCCTGGAGCTCACCGGCCACGAGCGCGTACTGGAGATCGGGAGCGGTTCCGGCTATCAGGCGGCCCTGTTGGCGTTCGTTGCGGCCCGCGTCGTGACCGTGGAGCGCATCGCGGAGCTAGCCAAGACGGCACGGGAAGCGCTGGAGCGCGCCGCCATCGGCGGCGTCCAAGTGGTGGTGGGCGACGGCTCGCTCGGGTGGCGGCCCGAGGCACCGTACGACGCAATTCTCGTCGCGGCCGCGAGCCCCTCGGTACCGGAGCCGCTGCTGCGGCAGCTGGCGCCTGGCGGGCGCCTGGTGATCCCGCTCGTGCGCGGCGACCGTCAGGAACTGGTACGCGTCACGCAGGACGGCTCCGAGCAGCACGAGGGCTCGTTGGGCGACGTCCGCTTCGTGCCGTTGATCGGCAGGTACGGCCACCATCCCGAGGAAGGGTAGGGGCGTGCTCGAGACCATCGTCACCAAGCTCACCGACGTGATCTTCGCCCTCGGCTATCCCGGGATCACGCTGCTCATGGCGCTCGAATCCTCGTTCTTCCCGTTTCCCAGCGAGGTGGTGCTGCCGCCGGCCGGATACCTGGCCGCGCAGGGACGCATGAACGCCTGGGTGGCCTTCGGCGCCGGGCTCGGTGGGAGCCTCATCGGGGCACTGTTCAACTACTACTTGGCGGGTGCGGTCGGCCGGCCGTTCCTGCACCGCTACCACCGATGGTTTCTCATGCAGGAGGCGTCGCTGGATCGGGCCGAGGCGTTCTTCCGGCGGCACGGAGAGATCAGCACCTTCGTGGGGCGGCTGATTCCGGTCATCCGCCAACTGATTTCGCTCCCCGCCGGCGTGGCGCGGATGCGACTGGAGCGGTTCGCCTTCTACACGGCGCTGGGAGCCGGAATCTGGTGCGCCATCCTCACCTATATCGGATGGTACCTGGGACGGCACGCTACCCTCGTGACCGACCTCGACGAAGCCATCCGCGACCAAACCGGCCTGGCGACGGTGATCCTCGTGCCGGTCCTGGTACTGCTGGTGGGGCTCTACGTCTGGCGCCACCGGCGGCGCTCGCGCATGCGGCCGAGCGAGCTGGAGCCGCAGGACGGTGGCGACGAAGGGAAGGGCACATGAGCGAAATCGCTGTCCGCTGGCTCGTGAGCGGCCAGGTGCAAGGGGTCGGATTCCGCTGGTTCACCCTGCGGAGGGCCGAGACCCTGGGGCTTGGAGGTTGGGTGAGCAACCTGCCAGACGGGCGCGTCGAAATCGTCGCTCGCGGGGCACCGGAGGCGGTGCGTTCACTGGAAGACGCAATCAGCCGGGGCCCTACGTTCTCCCATGTGGAATGTGTGGAGAAGTCCGCGATTCCACATGAAAGTGTGGATTCCAAGTCATTTACAGTCAAGTAGTTATGCCGGCATGGGGCCATCGCCGCCAGGTTCATGTCACTTCGCAGCAGCTTGAGGGCCCTCCGAGAAAGGGCGAGCCCGTCGGGCTGGATGGGCCCGTAGCCTCGGACGCCTCGTCGCGGCGGCGTGCCGGGTCCGGTCATGTGCCTGAATGGCGGGGGACGGTCTTCTCGTAGCTCGGCGTAGTGGTCAATCGCTCGCGCCTGGCGTGCTGTGGGGGAGCGCTGGGTCGATGGGCCGCCGGGTGCGAAATCAGACGTGCATCCGGCGCATTCGTGGCATTGGAGCGCGCCGCGCCTGCAGTTACCTTTCCACGCGTTCGAGCCCCTGTAGCTCAGTTGGATAGAGCAGCGGTTTCCTAAACCGTTGGCCGGGTGTTCGAGTCACCCCAGGGGCATGCGGGGGGCATGCGCCCCAACCCACGACTCTTCTTGACGAGGCAGAGCAGACGTTCCGTGACCAACACCGAGACCGGCGCCGCACGCCATGAGGACCCCGGCAAGGCACTGCTGGAATGGTTCAACACCCACCGCCGCCTGGCCTACGCGGGTGCCGCCGTGCTGGCCGCGCTCGCGTTTTCCATTTGGTTCTACATCAGCTACCGAGAGAACGTCGCTGAGAGGGCAGAGCGGGAGTTGACGCAGGCCAGGCAGGCCGCGCAGGCGGGGAATCTCGCGCTGGCCGCGAGCGATCTCTCGCGGCTCGTCAATCAGTATGGCGGGACGATCGCAGCGGACGAGGCCACGCTCCTCCTGGGACAGGTCCGGTTGATCCAGGACCAACCGACCCTGGCGGCTGAGGAGTTACGCCGGGCGATCGAACGCGGCGTGGACGATCAATTCCGGGCGCCCGCCTGGGGACTCCTGGCCACGGCACTCGAGAACGTGGGCAATATGAGTGATGCAGCCGACGCCTACGAACGCGCGGCGCGCGAGGCCTGGTACGATTTCCTCGCCGCCGAGTACCTCAACGATGCGGGCCGCGCGCACGTCGGCGCGCGCGACACGGCCGCCGCCGTGGCCACCTACGAGCGGCTGCTCGACCGGTACGACGACGCGCCAGCGGCGCTCGAAGCACGTGTCAGACTGGCCGAACTGCAAGCGAGCCGACAGCAGCCACCCGGCTGATTCGCCAGCGCCCGCCAGCGGGCGGAGCCTGCCATCTAAGGCAGCTTCGCCCGTCTTTCTTGCATGTCCACCTTGTGCGTATAAGATATGTTATGTTAACTAACCCTGTGGGTGTCTGTGGATAAGTGTTCCCATGGCGTGGTGGCAGCACTGCTAACGCAATGCCCTGATAGTGGTTATCGTTCGGGTGCGACGATGCGGCAGGAGCCGCGTGACGAACCGCGAATGAGGGGTGACGCGTGGGGAGCCACGTCAGGTTGGCCACCGACGTGCGGCAGTGCCTCAGCGCCCCAGGATCGCCCGATAGACAAGCCGACCCTGGCCGGCGAGCCGCGGCTCGCTCAACCGACCGGCAGGCGTCATTTTGGCGGACACGCTCAGCGTCGCACCCGAGGCCGTCTGGAGGTCGAGGGGGAGCGTTGCCTCCCCCGCCCCGACCAGCACCGCCACGGACGCCACGGCGCCCGTGCCGCACGCCAGCGTCTCGTCCTCGACGCCGCGCTCGAAGGT
>JASFTE010000561.1:0-3955 GCA_050114035.1 Armatimonadota bacterium
CCCCCGGTTGGCGTACCGGCCGGTAGTGGAGTCGGAGGCGTTCACCACCGCTCTGGCGCCTGCTGCCACGAGGGCCTCGGCCGATACGGCGTCGAGGTCCTCGTGGGCGATGACGGCGATCTCGCCCGAGCGCAGTCGCCTCAGCAAGTCCTTCGTTCGCATATCCACACGTGCGACCGCGCGCATCTCTCGAACCACCCTCCCCGCAACGCCACCCATCACTTGCCAGTGGCCACGGCCTTGGTCCGCTCAGCGGCGGCGAGGATCTCGGCGGCGTGCTCCTGCGTCGATTCGCCGGTCTCCGTACCGCCGAGCATGCGGGCCACCTCCGCCAGCCGCTCCTCGCCCTCGAGCTGCTCCGCCGACACCACCGTCCGTCGCCCGCGGACGCGCTTGTCCACGCGCAGGTGCACGTCGGCCATCGAGGCGATCTGCGGGTAATGCGTCACGCACAGCACCTGCGCCTTGGTCGCAACTTCGCTGAGCTTCCGCCCGATCCCCACGGCCGTGTCGGCGCCGATTCCCGAGTCGATCTCGTCGAAGATCAGCGTCGGGATCTCGGCGGCGCGCGAGCACACGGACTTGAAGGCGAGCATGAGCCGTGACAGCTCCCCGCCCGAGGCCACCTTGGCCAACGGCTTGGGCTCCTCGCCCGGGTTGGCGCTGAATCCGAAGCGCGCCGCGTCCAGCCCACGGGGATCCACGCCGCACCGGGATCCGTCAGACACGGAGACGACGGCGTCCTCGTCCTCGGCGGGCAGCGGCTGCAGCCAGACCTCGAAGAGCGACTTCGCCATGCCGAGCTCGCGAAGCTGGGCGACCATGGTGCGCTCGAGGCGACGCGCGAGCCGCGTACGGGCGCTGGAGAGGCGCTCGCCCGCGGCAGCTAGCTTCGCGGACTGCTCCTCGAGGAGCGCCGTCAGCTCCTCGATACGCTCCTCGCTCGACGTGATCGCCTCGATCTGCGCGGCAGCGGAGTCCCGGAGTGCCAGTATGTCCTCCACACTATCGCCGTACTTGCGCTTCAGTCGGGCCAGGTCATCGAGGCGCTGCTCCACCTGCTCGATGCGCCCCGGGTCGGCGTCAATGCTCTCCACGTACACGGCGAGCTCCGCGGCGGCGTCCTGGGCCAGGACGACGGCGGTGTCGAGGCTGCCCCGCACGCCCGTCAGGGCGTCGTCCAGCTCCGAGAGAGCGGCCAGCTCCTGCTGCGCGATGCCGAGGCAGTCCACGGCACTCGCCTGCTCCCCCCCCTCGCCCGACAGGGCCGCCCGAGCCGTCTGCACCATCGCGCCCAGGCGCTCCGCGTTGCCCAGGCGGCGCGCCTCGGCACGCAGCTCCTCCTCCTCGCCGGGCCGCAGCTCCGCCGCGTCGATCTCGGTCACCTGGAAGCGCAGCAGGTCCAGGGTCTGGAACTTCTCGCGCTCGCCCTCCTGCAGCTCCTGCAGCTCCGAGCGCATCGCCGCCCAGCGTCCGTACGCATCGCCGTAGGCCTTGCGGCGCTTCCCGTGCTCCGCACCCCCGAAGGCATCCAGGAAGGCGATGTGGCTCTGCTCCCGGATGAGGGCCTGGTGCTCGTGTTGGCCATGGACGTCCACCAGATGCTCGCCCGCCGCTCTCAGCAGCGAGACGGTGGACGGCCGGCCGTTGATCCAGGCGCGGCTGCGGCCGGCGCGGCTGAGCTCCCGGGTCAGAATGACCGTGCCGTCGTCTCCCGGATCGATTCCTGCCTCGGCCACGCGGCTCAGAGCGCGCTCGCAGTCGGGCGCCCGGAAGACGGCCTCGACGCGCGCCGCCGCCTCGCCCGTGCGGATGGTCTCGGACGGGACGCGCTCCCCGAGGGCGGCGCCGATGGCATCGATGACGATGGACTTGCCCGCGCCCGTCTCGCCGGTCAGCACACACAGGCCCTCGCCGAGCTGCAGCGTGAGGGCATCGATGAGCGCGAAGTTCTCGATCGAGAGCTCGAGGAGCATCGCACGGGTCTCGCGGTCACGATTGCGGCTGCTGCCTGCGCCCGCGGGCCTCAGAACAGCTTCGTCCGCATCTTGTGGTAGAACGACTCGCCGTCCAGTCGCACGAGCTGCACGCTGTGCTCGGACTGCGTCACGAGGACCGTGTCGTCCACCGCGACCTTGTGGCGGATCTGGCCGTCGATGCTGAGACGCAGGTCGGCCCGGTCCGGATCGCGGGCGCCGGCGATCACCTTGATCGCCGCGTGTGCGGCCACCACCATGGGACGCCGGCACAGCGTGTGCGGGCAGATGGGCACGATGACCGTCGCCTGGAGCTCCGGATCGACGATGGGCCCGCCGACGGAGAGGCTGTAGGCGGTGGAGCCCGTGGCCGTGGCCACTATCAGCCCGTCGCCCTCGTACGTTGCCACGTACTCGTCATCCACGTGCACCGCTGCGGTGGCCAACGGGGCAACGACGCTGCGCTGCAGCACCGCGTCGTTGAGCCCCAGTGACTCAAAGACCGCCTCGTCGCCGCGCAGCACGCAAACACGGCGCAGGACACGGGGCTCAGTCGTCAGCTCGTGCTCGAGGAGCTCGTCCAGACGCTCGCAGAGCACGTCGTACCCGGTCTCGGCGAGGAACCCGAAGCTGCCCATGGCCACGCCGAGCACCGGCGTGCCCCGAGGAGCGGCCTCACGCGCCACGGCCAGCAGGGAGCCGTCGCCCCCCAGCACGATGACCAGATCGGCGTCGAGCGCCTCCGCGAAGCTGTCATCGTGGCCCGTACGCATCTGGGAGACCGTCTCCACGCCGGCGTCCGCCAACCGACTCGCAAGGTCACGGGCCGATTCGGTGGCGTGGGGCTTGTAGGGCGCAGCCACGATGCCAACGCGCCGGATCATGGAGGCCTCCAAAGCGCTAGAGCCGGTTCCGGAGCCCCCTGGGCACACCGCCTGCTGCGGCGGAGGGGCTCAGAGGCGCACGTATGACAGACTGTGAATCGAGTGCTCCGTGGTCGTTGTCTCGGCGGCGGGCTCCGTGAGCCGGCGGAGATTCTGCCTGGCGTGCTCGTAGTCGGGGTCGATGGCCAGCGCGCGCCGGTACTGCTCGATGGCCTCGGACTTCCTGTCCAGCTTCTCGTAGGCGACGCCCAGATTGTTGTGCGCGTACTTGTACTCATCGTTCACGTGCAGCGCCATCTTCAGGTGTGTGACGGCCTCGTCCAGATCCCCGCGACTCAGGTAAATGAGCGCGACGTTGTTGTGCGCGTCCACGTTCGTGTCGTCCAGCTCGAGTCCTCGCAGGTACTCGGCAAGCGCCTCGTCCTGCATCCCACGATCGTAGTACGTGTTTGCCAGACCGATATGCGGCGTCGCCCGCGTGCCGAACTTCCCCACGAGCAGCCGCCATTGGTCGAAGGCCTTGTCGTCCTGATCGAGGTTCTCGTACGCGATGGCGAGGTTCAGGGCGGCCAGGTAGAAGCCCTCGCTCGCCGCGGTCGCCTGCCCGAACAGCTCGGCGGCCCTCGCAATGCCGCCCTGCTGGAAATGCACCCACCCGAGGTTGTTCAGGCACTCCGGGTCGTTCGGCCTGGCCTCGAGCGCGGCGTCGTACGCCGAGATCGCCTCCCCGTATTGCCCCGCATAGGCGAGGCTGAGCCCCACGTAGTAGTGCGGGAGGAACTCCCCGGGCTTGGCCCCGGCTGCGGCCTGCAGATGCTCGAGGGCGTCATCGTACTGCTTCCCCGTGAACAGCGCTATCCCGAGGCCCAGCCGGGCCTCGAAGGCATGCAGCCCATCCGGGCGCGTCAGGGCGGCGCGGTAATGCTCGGCGGCTGCCTGGAAGTTCTGCTTCCGCAAGTACAGCGTCCCGAGGGCCGTGTGCACCAGCTCGTCACCGGGCTCGATCGCCGCGGCCGCCTCGTACTCCCGGATGGCCTTGTCCGCGTTGCCGGAGTTCTCGAGCGCCTTACCGAAGTCCCGGTGCACGTCCGCATC
>JASFTE010000562.1:0-3926 GCA_050114035.1 Armatimonadota bacterium
AGATACTGACCGACGGCGTTGGCCTCGAGAGCCTGTGTTGTGCCGCGAACGGGAGAATACTGCGAGACGGCGACGATACCGGCCTCCGGGTGGATGCTTTCGGCCAGATCCGTGAGGACGTACTCGCCCCGGCGCTGGGCACTGCAAGGGCGGGTTATGTCGTCAATGCGGATGGCGAGTACGTCGGACGGCTTGCATTGCTCCCGGTCAGCGAGGGCTAAGCGCCCCTTGCGGGCGACAGGCGTAAGGGCAGCAGCGCCTGCGGCGCCGGCACCGCAGGCCTGCACGCCACCCCCTGGGACCGCGAGCGGCCAGCCTGCATACCGTTCCAGAAAACGAGCAGGAAATCGCTCGATCAGCCGCGAAGTGCAAT
This sequence comes from Armatimonadota bacterium, assembly GCA_050114035.1. Lineage (GTDB taxonomy): Bacteria > Armatimonadota > Zipacnadia > JAUWAU01 > JAUWAU01 > JAUWAU01. Next base: position 374 of record JASFTE010000562.1, read on the forward strand.
CCGGAGTGGAAGTCTCAGGTTTGATGCATCCCGCACGAGAACGGCATTGTGGCAGGACCGGAAGTTTGTGGATGCCAGCGATCAGGGAGGTGAGGCCGCGTATGGACCCGAGTAGATCGGCCAAGGAACGGACGAGGTGTCTGAGATTCTGTCGTCTCAAGCGCGTCGAGTTGCCCATCATGAAGGTGTTGTGGGAGGCCGGCGTGCCGCTGACGGCGAGGGAGGTGTTCGAGGAGCTTCACCGCCGCGGCCGTTGGAGCTATCTCACTGTCCGGACGACGGTGACGCGGATGGTCGAAGCCGGCGTGTTGCGGCAGGAGCGCCGCGGGAGGAGCAATCTCTACGAGCCCAGGGTCGAGCGACAGGCCGTGGCGGCGGCGTGTGTGGAGGAGGTCATCAACGAGGTACTTGGGGGCGAGCTGGGCCACGCAGTCGTTTCGGTCATCCGCCACCTGCCTCTGTCCCGCGAGGCGGTCCGGCTCGTGCGCCGCTCTCTCTCCGATGCTCCTGCACCCGCCGCGAGTGCCTCGGCGCTCGCGCCCGGGACCCGACGGGCTGACGACGAGTTGACCGAGAGCCCAGTCTCGTCCGCGTTGTCGGCGTGAAGGGTCGGGAGTAGACGTCGCGAGCACCTCCTGCTCCACCCGGGAGGTGCTCTGCGAACGCGTGACTGGGCGTCTACGTCATCTCCCCCATACCCCCACTGGCGCCTTCGCCCCGAGTCCAGGCAGGTCGCAATCCGCCCCGAAGCGAAGCAACGCTACACCGTCAAATGGCCGTGTCCATGGCCCCAGAAGACGCGGAACACGATGCCCTCGCCGAGGCCAACGTCGCCCATGGCCTCAGCGCCCGCGCACTCATCCTCTCGGCCGCCCTACTGGCGGGCTCACTGTACTGGGTCCGCCAGGCCGAGCTCGTCAGCCAGCCGTGCCAGATTACGGAGAGCGTCCCGCCCATCCCGGCCGTGGCCGGGCTCATCCTGCTCGCCATCATCGCGCCGCTGCTGCGCCGCCTGCCGGTCTTCATGCGCCTCTCCCGCGCCGACATCCTGATGGTCTATGCCTTCCTGACCATCGCCACGCCCATGGCGTCGGTCGGGGTCGTGCGGCTGTTCTTCCCCTGCGTGACGGCGGTCTACTACTTCGCGGACCCGGACAACGACTTCGCTCTGCTCGGGAGCTACCTTCCGAGCTGGGGGACGGTGCGCGACACGGAGGCGATCCGCACGCTCTACGAGGGGAGCGTGAACGAGAGCGTCCCGTGGCTCGCGTGGGCCGGGCCGCTGGCCATATGGTCCGTGTTCTTCCTCGCCGTCTTCGTCGCGATGCTCGGCATCATGGTGATCTTCCGCCGCCAGTGGGCCGAGAAGGAGCACCTGGGGTTCCCCATCGTCCAGCTCGTGCTCAACGTGGCGGAGACGGGCCCCGGCCGCAGGGCCGCGTTCTTCCGCAACAGCGCCATGTGGGTGGGGTTCGGGCTGGCGTTCGTGTACAACCTGCTGAACATGCTGAACGCGTTCAACCCCGCGGTCCCGGCCCTGGGCAAGCGGTTCGACATCGGCGCGCTGTTCACGGAGCGGCCGATGGACGCCATCCGGCCGCTCGTGATACAGTACCGCCCGGCGGTGCTCGGGCTCGGTTACCTGGTGTCGCTGGAGGTGGCGTTCTCGGTGTGGGTGTTCTATCTGCTCACGCGGCTCGAGAACGTGCTCGCCGTCGTCCTCGGCTACGAGATCTCCGGCATGCCCTTCGACCGGGAGCAGTCGTCGGGCGGCTATCTGGCTCTCTCGATCTTCCTCATCTGGGTGGCGCGGGGGGCGCTGCGGGACGTGCTGCGCAAGGCGTTCCTGTCCGACGCGGACGTGGACGATTCCGGCGAGCCGATGTCGTACCGCGCCGCCGTGCTCTGCACCGCGATCGGCCTGGGCACCGTCGTGGCCTTCGCGGTGAAGGCCGGCATGTGGCTCTCGACCTCCCTGCTGTACTTCGGCATCGTCTTCGGCTTCATGCTGGTGTACTCCCGGGTCCGCGCCGAGGCGGGCGCGCCGATGGTGTGGCTGTTCCCGTACTACGAGCACAAGCGGATGATCCTCAACGCGTTCGGCTCCAAGCCGTTCACGGCCGGCGGCGACTGGAGCAATCTCACGCTCTTCTCGACCTTCATGTTCATGTCCCGGGGCTACTACCAGTCCTCCCAGGCCTCCGTGGCCGAGGCGCTGAAGATAGCCGACGACGCCCAGATACGGCGGCGCTCGATGGCCCTCGTGCTCGTGATCGCCGCCGTGCTGGGGATCTTGGGGGCCTACTACATGCACCTGCAGGTGTACTACCAGTACGGCAACAACGTGCTGGAGGGGGGCACGACCTCGGGCGGGTATCGCACGCGACTGGCGCTCACGGAGTTCACGGAGACCGAGGGGTACATGCGGGCCCACAAGCCGCCCGACTACCAGCGCACGGGCGCCGCCGGGTTCGGCTTCGTCACGGTGACGGCGCTCGTGGTCCTGCGCACGTTCCTGCTCAAGTTCCCGCTCCACCCACTCGGCTTCATCATGTCCACGGCGTACGGGAGCCCGATCTGGGCCATGTTCTTCCTGGTATGGCTCACGAAATCCATCGCGCTGAAGGTGGGCGGGATGCGTTTGTACAGGCGGCTGATCCCGTTCTTCCTGGGCATCGCGCTCGGGCACTTCTTCACCGCGGGCATGGTGTGGGGCGCCATCGGCAGCATCGGGGAGATGTACCGGAGGTACGTGGTGCACTTCGGGTAGCGATCCGGCATCCGTGCCCGCACCACGCAAACCAGTATGACACAGGGGTGACGAAATCATGACCGACTACCTGCCATTGCTGACCGCCGCTCTCGTGCTGTCCTGCGCCGCGGGGGCCCTCGCCCAGGGCGGACTGGACAAGATCGTCCCCCCGGGGGCCGAGGTCGAGGAGGTCGCCACGGGGTTCAGCTTCACCGAGGGGCCCGCCTGGGACGGGAAGCAGTACGTGTACTTCAGCGACATCCCGGAGAACGTGATCAAGCGCGTGGACGAGAGGGGCAACGTGAGCGTGTTCATGGAGCCGAGCCAGAAGTCCAACGGCCTCATGTTCGACGCCGACGGGACCCTCATCGCCTGCCGGCATTGGGCCCGGGACGTGGCCCGCATCTCCCCTGACGGCAAGGTGACGGTGCTCGCCGACTCCTACAACGGGAAGAAGCTCAACAGCCCCAACGACTGCATCATCGCCGCCGACGGGGCCATCTACTTCACCGACCCGTACTACGGCCTCGAGGGCCGACCAAAGGAGCAGGACGTCGAGGGCGTCTATCGCCTCGATACTGCGGGCAAGGTCACGCGCGTCATTGACGACATGACGCGGCCCAACGGGCTCTTCATCAGCCCGGACGGCAAGACGCTGTACGTGGCCGACACGCAGGAGCGGAAGCTCCGCGCCTACACGCTCCAGGCCGACGGCAGCGCCACGGGCGGGCGGGACTTCGCCACGATGACGGGCGGCCCGGACGGCATGACGCTGGACCGGGAGGGGAACATCTACTGCAC
>JASFTE010000563.1:0-3924 GCA_050114035.1 Armatimonadota bacterium
ACCGGTGCGCGATGTACTGCCCGACCCCATCACAATCGGGGCACGTGGTGACGGTGGAGAACTGGCCGAAGAACGTGCTCTGCACCCGCCGCACCTGCCCCGTGCCGTGGCACAGGCCGCACGTATTCGGCGAGCTGCCCGGCTGGGCTCCACCGCCTCCGCAGTGCTCGCAGATGCCCAGGCGCTCCATGGCGATCTCCCGCTCTGCGCCCGTGAACACATCCTCCAGCGCTATCGCCATGTCGTACCGCAGATCCTCGCCCCGCGCCACGCCGCGCGTCCCCGACCGACCACCGAAGAACATGTCGAAGATGCTGAACGGGTCGAAGTCCGCCACATTCGGCCACATCCCGCCGGGCGCCTCGTGGCCGAAGCGGTCGTAGCGGGCGCGCTTGTCCGGATCGCTCAGCACGGCATACGCCTCGCCAATCTCCTTGAAGCGCTCCTCGGCGTCGGGATCGTCTTTGCTGACGTCCGGGTGGTGCTGGCGGGCGAGGCGGCGGTACGCCGATTTGATGTCGCCTTGGCCGGCGTCCCGTGACAGGCCCAGGACCTCGTAGTAGTCGCGTTTCTGCTCCATCGGTGCGTGAAAGTATATTGCGTCACACGGGCAGCGTCAAGCAGACAAGCCCCCCTACCCCCACTTGCCGGCTGGCGAATCCACGGGGTCGGCAACCACTACCCAATGGGCGCAAGCCACGGGGCGTGGGGGCCGCTTTTTTCCCTGTGAGTCGTCCTGTGCCTATGGTACAAGGCAATGGAAGCGCGCCCGGTAGCATTGCGGCGGGAGGCAGTCCCGGAATGCCCTCACTCATCCCGCTAGGCATCGCGGAGACGGGAGCACGTCTCGCACGCCTCGTGGTAATGTGCACCGTCTTCATCATGACGGAGTCGGAGCTGATCGCCCGGACTCGTGCCCCCGGCACGCTCGACTTCGTTGTGTGTGTCGGGCTGCTCTATGTCATCGCCAGTTCCTCCCAGCGCATCGTCCCGGCCCGGGCCGGGCACCTCTCCATGCTCTGCCTGACGTGCGACGTCATCTTCATCACCGCCCTCGTGGACCTGACGGGCGGCGTTGCCAGCGAGCTGTATCCGCTCTACTATCTGCCCATCCTCCAGGCGTGCATACGGTTCAGCCTGCGCGACGCTCTTGGCGCGGCCATCCTGTCCGTGGCCTTCTACGGCTTTCTCGGCTATGGGGCGGGATTTGCCACCGATGTACCGATCACCGTCGGGGTGCGCGTTGCCACATTTGGCGTGTCGGCCATCTTCATGGCCGTGTTCTTCGCGATGATGATGCGCGAGACACGGCAGAAGCAGGCACACATCAGCCGCATCGAGGCGCTCCTGGAGCGCATGGGCGTTCTGTTCGAGATGGGCAGGCTGCTAAGCGCCACGCTCGATTTCAGCTCCCTGCTCAAGCGGACCGCGAGCTGCGCCGTGCGGGCCGTGGACGCGGGCGCGGCCGGCGTACTGCTGGTGGATCCGGAGACGGGCCGCGCCAGCCCGGCGGCGGTTGACCGGGCGGGGCGCCGCAATGCGGCGCTCCCGGCCCTCGAGGCGAGCTGGCCACTGGGGCAGGCCGCGGCCGAGCGCGGCGATGTCCTGGAGATACCCGGACGCCGCGGTGAGAGGGAGCTCAAGCAGCGCACGCCCGAGGGGCTGCGCAGCCAGGTCGAGTCGGCCGTGGCCGTGCCCTTCGGCCGGGATGACCAGCGCCTGGGCGTGCTGCAGGTGGTCAACAAGCGCTCGGGGGAGGCATTCTCCGCCGAGGACACCGATATGCTGGGCAGCATCGGCGCGCAGGCAGCGGTGGCGGTTGAGAACGCCCGCCTCTTCGACGAGCTGCATCAGCGAGTGGAGGAGCTCGAGCACGCACACGCCCAACTGGCCCAGTCCGAGAAGCTCTCCGCCCTCGGAGGCCTCATCTCGGGCATCGCCCACGAGCTGAACAACCCCCTGACAGCCGTGCTCGGCTTCTCCGAGCTGCTCATGAGAAAGCCGAGCTCCGAGAAGCTGCCGAGCCGCCTTAAGCTCGTGCACGAGGCGGCCCTCCGCTGCAAGCACATCGTCGGGGACCTGCTGCTGTTCGCCCGTAGCGCCCGACCCACGCGCACATCCGTGGACATCAACGAGATCGTCCGCAGCGCGTTGGCCATGCAGCAGGGCGACCTGGATACCGCGGAGGTGGAAGTATCCCTGGCGTTGGATGAGAGCCTGCCGCGCGTTCTGGCCGATGGCCCGCAGATGGAACAGGTCGTCGTCAACCTGATCCAGAACGCACGGCAGGCCATGTCGAAGCACCCCCCGCCGCGCAGGCTCCAGCTCACCACCCGGCCCGGCGACGGGTGTGTCCGACTCGAGGTGCGTGACAGCGGTCCGGGGATCCGGCCGGCGGACGTGAAGCGCATCTTCGAGCCGTTCTTCACCACCCGACAGCCCGGCGAGGGCACAGGGCTGGGCCTGAGCGTGTCCTACGGCATCGTCGATGCGCACGGTGGCAGCATTACCGCCGGCTCGGTTGTGCCGACAGGGGCGTCCTTCGTTGTTGACCTGCCGCTGCAGCCGGACGACGCCGCGGAGCACGCCGCCGCGGATCAGCAGGACGCGGCCGCCACTTCGGCCCTCCAGGCTCTGGTGCTCATCGTGGACGACGACGACGCGGTGCGGGAGGTCGTCGCGGAGGGCCTGGTGGAGGCCGGGTGTGAGGTAGAGCAGGCGGCCGACGGCGAAGCGGCATGGCAGAAAGTACGTCAGGGCCGCTACGATGCGCTCATTGTGGACGTGCGCATGCCTCACATGGACGGGCCCGGGCTGTACGCCGAGCTGCAGCGTGGAAACAGCGACATGGCCCGCCGCGTCATCTTCATCACGGGGGACACGATATCGCCGGAGACGGCGGAGTTCCTCGACGGTGTGGCCGCACCCCGACTCACCAAACCCTTCGTGCTCGAGGACCTCGTCGCAGCCGTCCGGGCTGTCACCGGCGCGGCCGCGGCGTAGCGGTTGTTCCCCCCTCCGTCTGACCAGCACGTCCCCGGAATCGCCCGGAGGCCATGGTCCCAAGCCCGGCACGTGCCGAGCCCTCTACATCTCCTTGATCCAGATGCTGCGGAACTGGATGAGCGCCGAGGCGGGCGACCATGTCTCGGTCTTCTCCCGGTAGCCGCCATGGTGCTGGAGCACGAGGCGACCGCGCCGTCTGGACGACCCGAACCGCCTATCTGAGCTCGATGATGCCCTGGTTCTTGGGACGGAAGTTCTCGCGGCCCTTGTTGATCCACGCGAACCACCCAGTCCGCGCTCCCGTTCGGTACCCGCCCGCGTTGAGCTTGATCTCTTCCGGCAGAACGCCGCCGAAGAGATCTTCGGTGAGTCGGATCCGGGCGGCCCACCCGGTTGCCGTCACGGAGGCCTGCACGCTGACATGCCCGACAGGTAGCGACAGAGGCTGCAGCTCTCCGCCGACGTTCTTGTGGGATTCGATGGAGCCGTCGGGGTATGCGCGCAGGACGAGGTTCCCGAGTCCGCCGCCATAGACCGAGAGCTCCACCCCATCGCATTCTCCCCACTGCGTCGGCTCCCGCCTGAGGCTCGCGGCGGCCTCATTCTGCACGTCGAAGGCAACGAGCAGGGAGCTCCCATCGTGCGACAGGCTGACCGTGGCATCCGTCTCGAGCGTGACGAAGTGCCGGCACTCGATCCGCACCGGTTCGGAGCCGACCGCCAGCGTGGTCGCCTCCGGAATGATCGCCTTGGGGCTTCCCGCGCTCTTGCCCATCCTCTTGCCATACTCCACGACGATGGGGTCGTTTGGGTCCGGAGGAGGCAGATCGGCCAGGAGCATCTCGAAGCGCTTCCTCGCCGCGACCACCTCAGGATCCGTCGAGTCAGTGGCATCCCGGTACTCCTGCTCGTCCCGGC
>JASFTE010000564.1:0-3923 GCA_050114035.1 Armatimonadota bacterium
TCGGCCGTCGGCAGAAGCAGGCATGCAACAACAGCAGCGCCGATTCGCATGGTGCCACTCCGTCCTGGCTAGAGCCGCCACGGGCTGCGCATGGGCCGGGAGAGCATGCGGCGGGCGGCGGCGTCGCCGATGATGGCCTCGTTCGCCGGGTCCCACCGGATGCGGCGGCCCGTGCGGATGGCGATGTCGCTGAGATGGCTGATGGTGTCGCTGCGCACGGCCGATTCGATCGTGCTCACGGCGGGCGTGCGCGTGCGGATGGACTCGACGAAGTTGCGGGCGTGGTTGCCGCTCTCAACGAGATGGATCTCATCGGGCGCGATGATGGAGGTGAGCAGCGACCTGGGCTCGGCGTCGATGCCGCCGCGGCGAATGGCGACCCATCCCTCGGAGCCGAAGAACTTCGTGAGATCCGGCCCGCTGCGGAACTCCAGCGGGACGCCGTCGCCATAGCGGCACGACACCTCCCACGTTGTCACGGTGTCGTAGAGGCCCTCGGTGGGGATAACGCCCGTGCCCTCGTGCTCGACGGGCATCATCTCGGCGCTGCCGTAGGCCCAGTCGAGAATGTCGAGCGGATGGGCGCCCCAGCCGCCGAGGAAGCCGATGGAGTTGTCGTAGATGAAGTAGGAGCCGCGCGTCGCGCACCGGTCGCTGGTGTACGGCGTGACCGGGGCTGGGCCGAGCCACATGTCGTAGTCCAGGTCCTCGGGCACCGGGATGGGCTCCGTGGAGCCGCCGCCGCTGCCGGCGGGAGCCGTGACGAGGATGGACTCGATCTCGCCGATGCGGCCGTTGCGCATCAGCTCGCAGCCGAAGCGGCAGTGCCGCATGGAGCGCTGCTGGGTGCCATACTGGAAGATGCGGCCGTAGCGCTGGACGGCCTCGCGCAGCGCTGTGTCCTGCTCGATGCTCACCCCCAGGGGCTTCTCGACGTACATGTCCTTTCCCGCCCGGGCGGCGGCGATGGCGATGGGCACGTGCCAGCCGTCGTGCGTGGCGATGACGACGCCGTCGATGTCATCGCGGGCGAGCAGCTCGCGGAAGTCGTTGTACGCCGCGCAGCCCCGGTACGAGCCGGCGTCTGACTGCTTGGCGTAGTGCTCGTTGACGCGCTCGGCCCAGGCGTCGCGCTTGTGCCCGAAGGGATCGCACACGGCAACGGACTGCGCCTCGGGCACGCCCAGGAAGCCGCGCAGGAGTCCTCCGCCCCGGCCGCCGACGCCGATGTGGCCGAGGGTGATGCGCTCGCCCGCGGGCGGCGTCGCATCGTCCCCCAGGGCCCGGGACGTGATGACATAGGGCGCGGCGAGGGCGCCAACGGCGGCGCCCGCCGACCTGAGGAACCGGCGTCTCGTGGTCTTGTCGTGGCTCATGCTGCGTTCCACTCCCAGGGGCGCTCGGCGGGCGTTCACCGGGCGGCCGGGGGATTGAACACCTCCAGCTCGCGGATCGCCGGGCTGGCGCCGTAGTAGCCGGTGATCTTCAGCTCGAGCGACGTGCACTGCGTGGCCGGGAATGTGACGGCGAATCGGTTCCCCTCGTACCAGGCCTCCTCGACCGTCTTCACGAGCTTCTCATCACAGAGCACCTCGAAGTCCCTCGGCGCGTAGGCGTGGTGCCGGTACCCGGTGATGCGGATGGCCGAGACGAGCCGGGGCTCCGGGAACGTCACCTTGAGACGGTAGAGGGCCCGGTTGTCCACCTCGTCCCAGTACGTATCGGGATTGCCGTCAATGGCCGCCTGGTCCCCGCTCGCCGCCCCGTCCTTGTCCAGGCCGTCCGGGCTGGTCGCGGTGGCGCCGAGAGCGAGGTTGTCGCCCGGGTTGCGGAGCTGGATCGTCTGCGTGACGTCGATGGGTACGCCGAGGTCGAGCAAGACGGTCTTGGCGAGCCGCCGAACGCGCTCGCTCTTGCCCACCGCCAGCACCCTCTCCATCACGGGCTGGATCTCAGCTTTGTGCGAGTCAGGCAAGTTCTGGGCCACCTGGACGGCCGCCAGACAGGCCTCTCTCAGGACCGACTCGTCGTCGAGGGCCCCCGCGGCGAGTTGCAGCGCGCCAGCATGGTGGATCAACCCGAGGCTCTTCAGGATCGCCCGCTTCTCGTCCTCGCCCTTCGCCAGGGACATGGCGTCGGCGAGGAGCTGAGTGGTCGCCTCCGGCGTGTCGAGCGCCTTCGGCGCGAGCGAGGCCATGCCGGTCACGGCCAGCGCGACCTCGGCGGGCTCACCGGAGGAGCGCGCCGCCTGTAGGAGGTCCTTCATCGGCGTCGCGTCGGGCCATTGGGACAGCGCCCCGATGGCGCCGAGGCGTATGTCGGAGGAGGCATCGCTGAGCGACTTCCGCAGGATCGCGAGCGAGTCGCTATCGCCCGCCATGCCCAGCACGCGGAGCAGAGACGCGCGCACTGCCGGCGGCTCGGCGGACAGGTCGGGGGCGAAGACCAGCCCCTCGGCGACCGCACGAGGGATCGCCCGGCCGAGGGCCTGCTCGATCTCGGGGCGTTCCTCCTCCGGGGGCTCCCTGCGGAGCTCCGCGAGGAGTGCACTGCTGCCCTCCGACGCGCCGAACTGCCCGAGCGCGCGCACGGCCGCGAGGCGCACCGCCGGATCGCCGGACGAGAGCGCGGCCGCCACATGGGGCTCGGCCCCGGGTTGCGCGGCGTCGGCCAGGGCGTTGATGATCTGTACCTGGACGACGGGACGGAAGGTGGACAGCTCCGCGGCGATCGCCTCCACGAGCTCGGCATTGGCGACGATTCGTACGGCGCGGGATGCCGCGGCGTTGAGCGCGGCGTCTGGGCCCCGGCACGCATCGATGAGCAGCGCGCCGCGCTGGCCGGGCGAACAGGCGACGAGCCCAAAGAAGGCGGCGGCGCGGATGTGATCGGCCTCGCCAGCGACCGTGAGGGCTGCATACGTGCCCCGGGCGGGCCTCGTGTGGCCAGCGCGCGCGAGTCGGTCCGCGCACGCCAGCAGGGCGTCAAGAAGTGCCGTCACCTGGCCCAGAGTGGCGCTGCCCATTGATCTGCGAAGGGCCTTGAGCGCCGCCGGGGTGCCGATCTTGCCCAGCGCATCGAAGGCCGCCTCCCAGACGACCCGGTCCTCGGCGCCAGTATAGGCGGAGATCGCCCGGATGCCCTTCCCGTCGCGTCGCTCGCCGAGGACGTTGATGGCTCCGACCAGGGCGGCGCCCTCCAGCGCGGGCAACGCCTTCCGCAGCGCGGCTGCCGACGCTTCACCCGGAATACGCTCGAGCGCGGCGAGCGCAGCCGTCCCCAGCGTCTCGTGCCTCACCAGCTCCGCGATGGCCGGCACCTCGCGCGGCCCAGCGATGAGCGAGAGCTGCTCGAGCAGGAACGCCTTGCAGTCATCGGTGGCGTCGGACGCCAGGGCGTCGAGCATCTTGGGCGCCAGCTCCCGGCGGAGCGGGTGATCGGCGGCCGCCTGCTGCACGAGCCGCTCGACCGCGACCAGGGGAGCGCGGCTCTGGTAGTGCTCGTACTCGGCCGCGGCGTCGAGGGCGAGGTCAATGTCGATGGGAACGGTGATGGTGACCCGGCCGGTGGCCGCCCACTCGGAGCCGCGGAGCATCAGCAGGCGCCAGCCGCTGCTCGCCATGGCCCGGACGTCGTGGCCCAGGATGAGGTTGAAGCAGCGCCCCCTGCCGAGCCTGGTGACTACGGCAACCGGCTCATCCTGCCCGGTGCCGTCCCTGTCCTCGGCGGAGAAGGCCGTGCACAGGACCCGCGCCGTTGGCTGAATGGCGACCCTGTGCCAGAGCTCGTCCCGCGTGCTGAAGGGCCGCAGGCCGCGCGTGATGGGATGAGCCCTGTTGGCCGGGGCGACCTCGAAGGTGTGCACGGCGCCGTGTCCCGTGGCGCCCAGGTCCCAGGCCGCGCCGATGAGCTCGTGGTACTCG
>JASFTE010000565.1:0-3906 GCA_050114035.1 Armatimonadota bacterium
AGAGCCCCGTTCCCGTCACCGTCGGCCTGCTCTTCGCCGATGATCCCGGTCTGCTGATGGGCGACGAGAACGTAGACGAGGTGCAGTTCTTCGCCTCGGTGACCGGGGAGATCGAGGAGCACGTCACGTTGGCGGCCGAGGTGCTCGAGGAGGAGCTGAACTTCGGGGTGCGGTTCGACGTCACCGAAGACGTCAACATCGACGTCGGCAGCGTCTTCGAGGAGTTCATGTGGGGCGTGTCGTACCACACGATGTGGTAGGGAGGCGCCGCGCACAGGCGCGGTCGCGACACCAAGCGTCAAGTTCCCCAGGACGTACCGGGCGACACCATGTGGGTGTCGCCTTTTCTTTGCGTACGCGAACGCGCTCGCCGTCAGGGCCGCAGACCTCCGGGTCAGGGGGGCACGCGCGGCAGGTCTGATGGGGTCGGATGCGCGCCAACGAAGTGAAGAAACGGCCCATTTGGCTTCAGTTGACAATGCCACTGCGCGCTGCTATACTCGGCGTTGTCGGGGCGTTCATGCGGGTCGAGCGGTGGCCCGAGCGCGTGGCATCTGCTGCGATGACCACGCAGTGCGCACGGCCCGTGCCCCATGTGGTAGGAACGCCCGTGACCTCCTCTCCGAGCGCTTGAGGGTCGGACGGGAAGCGACGGCGCCCAGCGCGCCGTTCGTCTACAGGGAGGTGTACCATGCAGCACAGACGCCGGGGTCTGTGTGTTGCATTCGTGTCCTGGAGTGTCCTCATCGTCGTTCTCCTCTGTCTCATCACCTCAACGGACGCGCGAACGGAGATTACGGCCGCACGCCAGTGCAGCAGCACGGTCGCAAGCCTCGCGGGTCCGCTTGCGAACGCAAGCCTGCGGGCCGGTGGGGCCCATCTGTACTCGCCGCTATTGCCCGGCATGCACACCGGGGCGCCGCTGCTCACGGCGGGGGCGGGGCGGGGCGACGGAGTGGTCGAGTACTGGGCGGTGCTGGTAGGCATCGCCGACTTCGTTGGAACCTTGAACGATCTGACCTACACGGATGACGATGCCCTCGATATGCAGGCTGCCCTGCTGAGCTATCCGAACTGGGACCCCACGCACATACAGCTCTTGCTTGACACGCAGGGGACGAAGGCGAACATCCAGGCCGCGATTCAGACGATGGGCAGCAACGCCGATGACGATGATGTGTGTGTGTTCTTCTACTCGAGCCATGGGACCACGTATTCTGACACGCCGCCCCTGGACGAAACAGACGGGCTCGATGAGGCTATCTGTACGTACAACATCGGCGTAGAGGATATTCTCGACGACGAGCTTGGGACCTGGCTCGGGCAGTTGCCGACGTCGAGCTATGCTGTGGTCATAGACACGTGCCACAGCGGCGGACAGATCAAGGACGGGCTCAGAGTCAAGGGGATAGGTAGTGCCAGGCCGCAAGCCGGCGACGGGTTCGCGGCCGATATCGCGCGGCTCTGGGAGGCCCGGCCCAGGGATCTGGATGACAATGCAGCGGGAGTTGTGATCACGGCGTGCGACGACTGGGAGCTGTCGTACGAGGACCCGACGCTGCAGAATGGCGTATTCACGTACTACGTCGTCGAGGGGATGGGGGGCCCGGCGGATGCCAATGCGAACACCGAGATCTCGGTCGAGGAACTGTACAACTACGCCGGTCCGCTTGCCGCGAGCAGCTATCCGCAGAACGCGCAGTTGTACGATGGGCACCCCGGGGAACTGGAGTTGAGTGCCGCTGGTGATCGACCGCCGGGGGCGGCCCGGAACGTGATCGCCATCGACACGCCCAACGACGAGGGCGAGAGCATCACGGTCAGTTGGCGGCGCTCCAGTGACGACGGCAGCGGGTGGAACGACGTGACCAAGTACGAGGTGCACCGGGCCGACGGCAGCGCTGCCGGCCCGTTCACGAACGTCTCCGGCGATCTGGCGCCCGGGACGCAGACGTACGTGGACACGCCCACGGTTGATGGTACGGACTACTACTACTTCGTGCGGGTCCATGACGCGGCGTACCAGACGGATTCGCCTGTCGTCGGGCCCGTGCAGTCTCGCGACGACCTGGCACCACCGCAGATCACGAACCTGACAGCCAAGGACCGGGACAGCGACCAAGGCGGCGCGGTCGAGTTGGCCTGGGGCCCATACTCGGCCCCAGCCGACTTCGCGGAGTATCGGCTCTATCGGAGCGTCACGCCGTACAGCGACGTCACCGGAATGACGCCCGTGGTGACGATCAGCGACGGCGGCGTGCTGTCGTACCTGGATCAGGCGCCGGAGCTGGAGAATGGCACCGAGTACTGGTATGGCGTAACGGCCGTCGATGACACGGTGCCGCCGAACGAGAACACAGCGGTCATTACGGCGTCCGCCATCCCGGCCATAGACTTCGAGCACACGTTCCCGCTGGGCGTGTCGCTGGCGGCGGTGCCGGCGTATCCGTTCGACCCGTCGCCGGTGACGATCTTCGGCGTTTCCCCGCCGCCGGGCGCGGAGCTTGCGCGCTGGGATCCCGTGATGTGGCCCGAGCCCGGCTACCACTACTCGCGAGACGATCCGAACGATCCGTTCCTGTCGATCCTGCCCGGCCGCGCCTTCTGGCTGAAGCTGCCGTCGTCGATGTTTGTGAGCGTTGATGGCACAGCGGTGGCCGGCACAAGCGGGGACAGCTTCTCGATACCAATCGTGTCCGGCTGGCAGCAGATGGGGAATCCGTTCACGACGGCCGTGGACTTCACCACGGCCACTGTTACCGTGGCCGGGGGCGACAAGACCCTGGACGAGGCATCTGCCAGCGGCATCGCGGAGAACTACGCTTGGCTGTACAACGCCGGGGCGGGCTCGTATCAGCTCATTCATGGCTCCATCCCCTTCGCGCTGCAGTCGGTGCCCACGTACCACGGCGTGTGGTACCGCGCGTACACGAGTGCGACCTTGAACCTGCCGAAGCCCGTGGGGGCCCTCGCTGTTCGGCCGCGCGCGGCTGTCACCCGCCAGCCATCGGCACAGGACTGGGCGATCCCCGTGGTCGCCAGCATCCCCGCGGAGAACGTCAGCGACTCGGCCACCGTGCTCGGCGTGCACCCCAATGCGGCGGCCGTGACGCATATCCAGAGCCCGCCCAACCCGGCCGGGTACGTGGACGTGTACTTCCCCGCGGCCGACGGGCAGGCGGGGCCACGGTACGCCACGGACTTCGTCGCCGGCCTCGGCTCCAGCCGCACGTGGGCCCTGGTGGTTGACACCGACATCGGGGACGCCGAGGTCGAGCTGAGCTTCCCCAATCTCAGCGAGCTGCCACGAGACTGCCATGCTTTCCTGGTTGACACGGACGCCGGCAGGCGGCAGTCGCTGCGCACCAGGGCGTCGTACAGATTCGCGAGCGGCGCGGCCGGTGGAGAACGGCACTTCACGGTGGAAGTGACGACGAACGGCGGCGCAATGCTTGCCGTGAGCGGGCTGAGGGCCGTGCCGACACGTGGCCCCGCAGTGGACATAGCCTTCGACCTCTCCCAGCCGGCCCACGTGCAGGTCGAGGTCCTGAACGCGGCCGGGCGCCGGCTGGGTGCCGTTGCCGTGGATGGGATGCTGCCCAAGGGGCGGAGCGCGGTTGTGTGGAACGGCCGGAGCGCTCGGGGCACGCCGGTGCCGGCGGGCGTCTATGTCGTCCGGGTCAACGCGAGCGCCGAGGACGGCCAGCAGGCCAGCGGCGTCACAGCGTTGGCGCTCACCCGCTAGACGCGTGGGGGCAGGCGGAACTCCGTGCGCTGAGTTCGCGCCGGGGCACAGACGCTGGGCGTGTGTGCCCCTTACCTGAAAGCGACATCGTATGCTCCTGAAGTGGCTATCGGCTGTGAGCATAGGCCTTGTGTGCGGAGCGGCGGCTGCCGGGGACGAGA
>JASFTE010000566.1:0-3901 GCA_050114035.1 Armatimonadota bacterium
CGCACGCCGCCGACGTCGCCGCTCTTCAGTGCGCACCTCGTCGCGCGGTCCAAGCGGCTGTTTGATGACGCGGAGAAGGCCGTGGCGGACGATGCCACGCTGCTGCATCGGGTGCAGGTGGCGCGGCTGCCGCTTCAGTACGTGCAGATATCCCAGGGCTCGCCGAGGCATCGGCTCCGCGGCGACGCCTTCGTGTCCGAGGCCGGGCCCGAGCGCCAGGCGCTGATCGACACCTTCGCCAGCGTCGCGAAGGCCGCGAAGGTGACGCACATCAGGGAGGGCTCTCGCGGCCTGATCGGCGACTGGCTGGCACGAGTGCAGCAGACCGGGCGCAGCCACCCGGTGCTCGAGCTCGTGAGCCCGACGCTGCGCGCGCAGATCATCCCGAGCCTCGGCGGGCGCATCCACAGCATCCTCCACCGCCAGCTCTATACCAATGTGCTCTACGTGGGCAGTCGGGACGATCCGGCGTATCCCGCTGCGACGGGGTACGAGGAATACAGCGAGAGGGCCTATCGGTCGCCGGGATGGAGCGAGGAGTACAAGGTCGAAGAGACGACCGGGAGCAGCGCCACCCTCGTCGCGCGGCTGAAGAACGGGCTGGAGCTCCGGCGGCGCATCGTGCTCGCGGCTGACCAGCCGAAGGTGTCCATCACCTCGACCCTGACCAACCGGGCCAATGAGCCACGGACGGCGTGTCTCCGCGTGCATCCGGAGTTCTCGCTGGGGCGGACGAAGGCGGCCGTCCTCTACATGCAGACCGGCGGCGCGGCATGGGTCCGGCGGGAGCTGCTGAGCAGTGCGGGCGATGATCCGGCTCGGGGGCAGGAGCTCTACTTCCGCGGCGGGGAGCTGCCCGCGGGTGAGTGGGTGCTCGTTGACCGCGAGAAGAAGATCGCGCTCGCCAGCAGCTTCCAGCCGCGCGAGGTCGAGGTGTGCCTGGTCAACTTCTCCGAGAGCGAGAATCGCGTCAACCTCGAGTTGTGGTCGCCTGAGCAGCAGCTCGCGCCGGGCCAATCCATCAGCGTGACGCAGACGTATCGGGTGGTGGAGGATGCGGTGGGCCTGGTGAAAGAGCTGTCAGCCGGCTCTTGAGCGCGGCGGGTTCTGCCAGGGGATGCAGCGGTGGGCGAAGTTCTTCAGCGCCGAGCTCTTCACCACGATGACCTCGGGGCGGAGCACGGCCGTGTACATGTTCAGCAGCGAGAGCAAGTCCAGCAGCGAGTGGTAGCCGGAGAGGCCCGAGAGGTCCACGTAGACCTTGTCGAAGCTCCGCCCAAGGCTGAGGATCGCCTTCATGTCGTAGGCATCCACCTGCTCGAAGCGCAGGTCGGGGTGGCGCTGGCGGGCCCGCTCGATAGGCTCCTTGCCGATGTCGACGGCGATCACTTCCTTGCAGCGCTCGGCCAGCAGCACCGTCGTCGTGCCCCACTCGCAGCCGACCTCCAGCACCACGTCGTCGGGCTTGACGTACTCCTCTATGGTCGCCCGGTACTCCTTGACGCCCTGCGTCGCGACGTACCGCGTGCGCACCTTGGCTCCCTGGACGTCTTCTCGCATTGGAGGTTCGTGCCGCCAATCAGGGGGCTCTCAGAGCAGGTCGTAGACGGGCCCGCCCGCCTCAGGATGCGCAGGGACCAGTCGTTCCCTTCGGCAATCGATCACGAGGTCCATCTCCTGTAGCACCCAATGCCCCACCAACGGCTGGGTCCCACGGGGAAGCAGCATGCAGTCTTGGTCGACAGTTCTGTCGCCGATTTCGATCCGGAGCGTACGGGCGATCGGGACCTTGTGGCGCTCTCCCTTCGCCAGTCTCGCGGTCTCCGTACGGAACACCTCGAGGCCCAGCTCCTCGGCCATGTCTTCGGGAAGGCACATCAACGTTGCGCCGCTGTCGGCCAGAGCTTCTAGCTCTCGGCGACGCACCTGGTCGTCCTCGACCACCCCGTGTTGAGCCAGCACCAGATCCGCGACGTTGGCAATTCTCACCTTGACGACGACTCTACCCATCTTTCCTCTCCGTTCACCGTGCGCGATCGTGTCCCATCCATGATGCTACCACGCAGGCTCCGAGAGGGTCAAGCAGCCCGCGGCACCTCACTCCACGAACTGACACTCCTGATACGACTTCGGCGCCACGGTCTCCCCTGATGGCAGCTTGTGCCCCTCGTCGTCGCTGAAGTTCACGCCCCGCCCCGCCACGCGTCAGTCACCAGCCTGCGCGAGCGCCCGGTCCAGGTCGCCCATGAGGTCATCGGCGTCCTCGATCCCCACCGAGAGCCGCACCAGCCCGTCCGTGACCCCGGTCTTCTCTCGCGCGGCCGGCGGGACGTCCGAATGGGTCATGGACGCCGGATGGCAGATCAGCGTCTTCACATCGCCCAGACTCACCGCCAGTGTGCAGAGCTCGACGGAGTTCATCAGCCGCCGCCCCGCCTGCACTCCGCCCTCGAGCTCGAAGCACACCATGCCGCCGTACCCCGACATCTGCGACCGCGCAAGCTCGTGCTGGGGGTGCGAGGGCAGCCCGGGGTACATGACGCGCTCGACGGCCGCATGCTGCTCGAGGAACCCGGCGATCCGCAGCGCGTTCTCATTGTGCGCCGCCATCCGCAGCGGCAGCGTCTGCATGCCCCGGGCGATGAGGAAGCTGTTCAGCGGGCTCAGCGCGCCGCCCAACTGGATGTGCTTGTGCCACACCTCGTCCATGAAGGCCCCACTGCCGACCACCGCGCCGCCGATGAGGTCCCCGTGGCCGCCCAGGTACTTCGTGGCGCTGTGGATGACCACGTCCACGCCGAGCTCCATGGGCCGTTGGTTGACCGGGGTGGCGAAGGTATTGTCCGCGACAGTGGTGACGCCCGCGCCGCGCGCGATGGCCGTAACCGCCGCGATGTCCACCAGCTTCAGCGTGGGATTGCCGGGCGTCTCGAAGTAGATCACCCGCGTGTTCGGCTTCACGGCCTCCGCGACGCGGCCGGCCTCGGTGGCATCGACGAACGTGCACTCGATGCCCAGCGGCGGCAGCGTCTCCGAGAGCAGCACGTGCACGGCCGAGTAGATGGACTCGCTGGCGACGATGTGGTCCCCGGCCTCAAGGAGCGTGAGCAGCGCCGTCGTCACGGCGGCCATGCCCGAGGCCACGCCCTGTGCCGCCTCCGCCCCCTCCAGGGCGGCGAGCTTCTCCTCGAACACCCGCGTCGTCGGGTTCCCGTAGCGCGTGTAGATGTAGCCGTCTTCCTCCCGCGCGAACCGGCGCGCGCCCTGCTCGGCGCTCCCGAAGGCGAAGCTCGTAGTCTGGTAGATGGGTGCGGCCACGGCGCCGTGGGCGAGATCGGCGGCGTGGCCGGCGTGGACGGCGAGGGTGGCGGTCTTCGGCGTTGGCCTTGTCACTTGATGGCTGCCTCCCGGGCATTTGCGCGCGCCCGGGATGGCTTCGCCGTTCAGTGGCGCTCTGCCTTTGGCCGGCGGAGGGCTGGTGGGAGGTGGGGCCCGTGTGCGTCAGAACTGCTGGAACACCTGCACCCGGTCGTTGCCTGTGTCGGCCACCACGATCTGCCCCGACTCGATGATGGCCACGCCCTGCGGAGACTGGAACAGGCCGGGGCCCGAGCCGGGCCCGCCGAAGCCGAAGAGCAGCGTCCCATCGGGGCCGAACTTCTGGATGCGGTCGTTGCCCGTGTCGGCCACGTAGACGTTGCGTTTGGCATCCACGGCCACGTCGCAGGGATCGTTGAGTTGCCCGGGCCCCGATCCCGGTGAGCCGATGGACCGACCCTGCATGCTCTGCGGATCGATCACCCGGATCCGGTCCGCGTCCAGATCCACGTAGTAGAGCTCCCCGCGGTTGTCAATCGCCATCCCCCGCTGCTGCTCGCCCACCGGTATCGCCGCCGCCGGT
>JASFTE010000567.1:0-3896 GCA_050114035.1 Armatimonadota bacterium
ATCACCGGGCCGGATGATTAGAGCAGAGGGGCGACCCGATGGGTCGCCCCTCCTTGTAGTCGCCCCGGGGTCAGGGAGCGACTCAGAAGCATCCTCCCATGTACTGCGTGCGGTGACGTCCGCACCGGCATCCGCCGCGAGACCCATCGCGGTATCCGTCGTGGTAGCCATGGCGATAGCCCTTGCGGTATGTCCGGCGCTTGCCTCCGCTGTGGCCGCAGTGCCGCGGGCGCCACACGGGCCTGTGCTCAATGCGGACCACAGGGCCCGGCCGGCGGTAGTCGGGTGGTTTACCGTAGCGGTGGCCTACGGTGTGGTGCCGGCGGCCATGGTCCTTCTCGAGGACGTCAGCGAGCACGAAGCCGGCGGCGAAGGCGGCGACCACCTTTGCCGTGTCGCTCATCTTCGCCTCGGCGGGCTGGGCTGCGCCGGCCAGCAGCAGGGCGCCGACGACGGATACGGCCAGCAGCATCGTGCCTCCCTTGGCAATCATCGGAAGGCCTCCTTTCCCGTCTGCTGTTGAGGTGCGTGTGGCCATTGTGTCCAACTCCTTCTCGGCTCCCCCGCCGCGAGGCGGACAGGTCTGCCTCAGCTCCTCCACCCAGATCGTACCACGAGGGGGTACGGCGAGAAACGTGAGGGCGGTCACCCCGGCGGCGGTGTGCCACCCGTCACTTCTGTGTGTGGATGGCAGGCCTGGCAGCCGCCGTGAAGGCCAGGGGGGCGGCCCCGGGGAACACCCGGTGCTGCACAGGAGGGCCCCCCACGGAGTGACCGGCAATGCGTATCGTAATCATCGGCGGCACAGGACACGTCGGCGGGTTCCTGACACCCGCGCTGGTGGAGGATGGGCACGAGGTCACCGTGGTCAGCCGGGGACAGCGCCCGGCGCCGCCGGGCGGAGCGTGGGAGAGCGTTCGGCATGTGGAGGCGACGTACGGGGATGACGAGTTCGCCGATCTGATCCGCGACCTTCGCCCGGATGCGCTTGTGGACATGCTCGGCGTCGATGTCCCCGGGCTCTATGCTGCGCTGCGCCAGTGGGGTGGCCATCTTGTGGCCTGCGGCTCGGTCTGGATGTATGGCGTGCCGCGCGTTGTGCCGACGCCGGAGCAGGCACAGGGCCCGTGCGAGTCCAAGGGCTACGCGCGCCGGTACGCGGAGCTGCAGCAGGTGCAGGAGCAGGCGCGCCGCGATGGCGCCCTGTTCACCGCCATCATGCCGCCCAACATCTGCGGGCCCGGGAAGATCCCGCTCGAGGGCATGGGCGGCCGCAGCATCGAGGTGCACCGGGCGCACGCGCGCGGCGAGGAGCTGCCGCTGCCGGCGCCGGGGAGCACGCTCATCGGACCGTGCGATGCCGAGGATGTGGCGCAGGGCTTCCGGCTCGCCATCGCGAACCCCGACGCGGCCGCGGGCGAGATCCTCAACGTCGGGTCAGCGTATGCCCTCACGGCGGAGCAGTTTGTGCGGACGTACGGCGGGATCTACGGCGTCGAGATCCCGATGCGCTGGGTGAGCTGGCAGGAGTACGCGGAGGAGATCTCGCCATCGCCCGGCGCGAACTTCCACTTCCGGGCCAACATGTGCCCGGACACCGCCAAGATCAGCAGCCGGCTCGGGTATTCGCCCAGATACACCCCCGAGCACAGCATGTCCCGGGCCGTCGAGTGGATGCGCGAACAGGGCCTGCTCGACCAGTGAGCGGGCGGCCCGGCAGGAGGCAGCATACATGATCCCAGTACTCACCGTCACAGGCAAGACGCTCCCGGAGGCGTGGGAGCGCTCGGTGGTGGAGGTGTGGGAGAACGGGACGGAGATTCGCACCGAGTACGACCAGGAGGGCGGGCTGCTGAGCCGCGACTGCACCATGGTGATGTGCGTGCTGGAGCCGATGACCGAGCCGCGGCTGCACCGCGCGCTCCCGTGCCGGCTCGAGGACCTGGAGAAGTACCGCCAGGAGGTCGTGGACGGCGTGCACGACCACTGGATCAAGCCCGAGGAGGGCAAGTGGACGTACACCTATCACCAGCGGCTGTTCAACTACGGCTCGCGCCTGGAGCATTTCTCGCCCTTTCCCGGATCGGGCCGGCTGGCGTATGTGGACGGCAACGGCGACGGGCAGCGAGTCGCCCCCATCGAGCCCATGAACCAGATCGACTACATCTGCAGCAAGCTGGTCGAGGCGCCCCACAGCCGGCGGGCGCAGGCGATCACCTGGATCCCGTTCGCCGATCCGCCGACGGACGACCCGCCGTGCCTGCAGCGCATCTGGTGTCGCGTGACGGAGGACGACGAGGGCACGCAGCTCGAAATGAACACGCACTGGCGCAGCCGCGATGCGTACAAGGCGGCGTTCATGAACAACTGGGCGCTTACGGATCTGCAGCGGCGCATCGCCGAGCGCGTGGGCGAGGGTCTGGGCGAGCCCGTGGCCGTCGGGCGGTACGTTGACATCGTTGACAGCTATCACATCTATGGGAGCTACTTCGAGGAGTTCGAGCGGGGCTTTCTCAAGCTGCTCAAGGAGCGGGACTACAAGGACCGGGTCTGGACGACCGAGTTCGCCGAGCCGTTCTTCGAGATGGGACGCGAGGAGCTGGCTCGGGAGAAGGAAGAGGAGGCAGCGCGGGCCTCCAGCTCGTGACGCCCCAAGGAGGAGGACAACACATGCGCATCAGACGTGCCACGGAGATGCTGCCGACCCTATGCCTCGTGACCGCGGTCGCGATGAGCGCCGCTGCCGCCGCCGAGGTGAGCCTTGGCGAGCCGCTCGGAACTGTCGGCGGGTTGATGCGGCCCGAGTCCGTGGTCGTTACGCCGGACGGCCGCTACGTCATCTCCAACATCAACGGCGACGCTGCCGAGAAGGACGGCAACGGATTCCTCTCGGTCGTCGGGGGGGGAGGCGGCGAGCCGTCGCGGCTGTATCCTACCGGTGACGCGCCGCCGCTGCACGCGCCCAAGGGCATCTGCGTCGCGGGCAAGGCGCTTGCGGTGACGGACATCGACCGCATCGCCATCATTGACAGGAGCGGGGCGCGATTCATCCCGCGGAGCTACGGGACGCTGGCGACGCCGACGTTCCTCAACGACGTCACCTACGACGGCAAGGAGTGGCTCTACGCCTCCGACACGCGGCTGGGTCGCGTACTGCGGTTCTCGCTCGACGGCGAGCGCGTCGAAGAGGTGGCAACAGCGGTCACCGGCGTCAATGGGCTGCTGTGGCACAAGGGCAAGCTGCTCCTGGGCGCGAGCGGTGAGCACGACCTGGGCGAGATTGACGTCGCTGCCGCCGGTGGACCCACGTGGTTCGGCCTCGCGGAGCATTTCACCATGATCGACGGCATCGCGGCGCTCGAGGACGACACGCTCATCGTGACGGACCCGCGCGCGGGCGCGATCTACGCCGTCTCGCCGGATCGGAAGGCGGTCACGACGCTCGAGACGGATCTGCCGTTCCCCGCAGACATTGCTGTGGACCCGCGGCGGGACCTGCTGCTCGTGCCGATGCTGCGCGGCGATACCGGCGTCGCGTACCCCATCGTGCGCAGGTAAGGGGGAAGCCGGCGGGCCGGGAGGCGGTTTGCTTTTCTGTGAGAGACATGTATAATAGCAGCGCGAAGCCAATGCCCGGCATCCGCCGCGAGGTGCGGGCGGGCGCCGGGTGCGGAGGAGTTGACGGCCCCATGCGAGTGAGAACACGCGCTGGCTTCACCCTTGTCGAGTTGCTCGTCGTCATAGCCATCATCGCCGTACTGGCCTCCATCCTCTTCCCGGTCTACTCGCGCACGCGCGAGAAGGCCCGTTCGGCGAAGTGCATGAGCAACATGAAGCAGCTCATCACGGCATTCATGATGTACGCCGATGACAATGATGGCCACTACCCCGGCGGC
>JASFTE010000568.1:0-3891 GCA_050114035.1 Armatimonadota bacterium
CGCACCTCGATGCCCAGATCGCCGATCTCCTCGTCGAGGATGCGCTGCTCCTCGATGTTGTTCGTGATTGCGTAGTCCCGCTCCGGCGTGACCACGAGCGTGGCGATGCCGTTCTCGCTGGCGATGGCGACGTGACTGTCGCCGCCGGCCGTGTACCAGGCGAAGTTGGCCTGCGTGCCCAGCAGAACGGCGCCGAATCCCCTCTCCGCCATGTACGCGCGCACTCGGCGCCCTTTCTCGGCGAGCTCCTCTTTGCGAGTCATACGCGGTCCTCCGGAGCAAATGGATGATTGCGCGTCTTGCCGATTCCTACAGCCGCTCTACCCGCGCTCCGTCCTCGGCCTCGCACACGTACAGCTCCGGGGCATGGCCGACGTCGCGTTGGTAGCGCCGGACCAGCTCCTCCCGGAATGCCGGGATGGCCGCCTCGCGCACCAGCGCTATGGCACAGCCGCCGAAGCCCGCCCCGGCCATGCGCGCCCCCAGGGCGCCATCGACGTCCACGGCCGTCTCCGAGATGATGTCCAGCGCCGGCACTGTAACCTCGTAGTCGTGCCGGTGGCTCTCGTGCGACTCGGTGAGCAGCCGCCCGACCTCGACCAGGTCGCCGCGCTTGAGAGCATCAACGGTATCCAACACGCGCCGGTTCTCCGTCACCACGTGCCGCGCCCGTTTGAGCACATCCCCGGGCAACAGCTCCGCGTTCGCCTCCAGGTCCGCCGGAGACACATCGCGGAGCGCCTTGATGTCATCCAGACGCTGTTTCAGCAGCCGCACGGCCTCCTCGCACTGCGCGCGCCGGGTGTTGTACTCCGAGTCCACCAGCTCCCGCGGGACACGCGTGTCGCAGACGACGAACTTGTGCCCGTCGGCCGGGATGGGGACCAGGTCGTAGTCCAGACTGCGGCAGTCGATGAGCAGCGCGTGCCCCTTGCGGCCCAGCAGCGCGATGAACTGATCCATGATGCCGCAGTTCATCCCGACGAACTCGTTCTCCGCGCGCTGGCACAGCAGCGCCATCTGCACGCGATCCATCTCGAAGCCGGTGAGTGCCTGCAATGTCATGGCCGTGGCGACTTCGATCGCCGCGGACGATGACAATCCGGCTGCCACCGGCACATTGCCCCAGACGACGGCGTCCATGCCGCACAGCTCCACGCCCTTCTCCTGCAGGAAGTGCGCCACGCCGGCTATGTAGTCCATCCACAGCGCGTCGGGGGACTTCTGCAGATCGTCCAGGAGCATCTCGGCGCGCGCGTCGAAGTTGATGGCATACGCGCTGAGGGTGCGATCGCCGCGGGGCGCGGCGGCCATGGCGACGTGGCGCTCGAGCGCAATGGGGAAGACGAAGCCGTCGTTGTAGTCGGTATGGCCGCCGATGAGGTCAATCCGCCCGGGCCCGCGGCCGATGACGTCCGGGTCGCGGCCAAACTGATGCACGAATGCCTGAACCAGGTCAAGGTCCTGTGCCTGCTCGCGTGTCATCGTCCCACATCCCTGAGCACGGCGATGCCCGTCGGGGCCGTTTCCGCGACGCCGTGCCTGTCCCCTTCACGATGGGCGCGGGCGGCGGGAAGGGCCTCCGGTCACGCCGGGCGAACAGCGGAGCGGAATGCGGCAGCGATGTGACACGCACCGCGCTCGGTACCTCGCAGGCCTCGCGGTCCTCGCACAGCTCCTGGCGCTGCACTCCGCAGCGCACGCTGCGGAGCCGACGTTGGCGCGGGAGCTCAACTCGCTGGTCGGCGGCGCCGCGCGCCTGGGCGCCACGACGGGTATCGCGGTCGTCTCGATCCCCACCGGGGAGGTGCTCTTCGCGAGGAACGCGGGTGCCTCGCTCGTGCCCGCATCCAACATGAAGCTGATCTCCGGGGCCGTGGCGCTCGAGGAGCTGGGAACGGACGCCGTGTTCGCGACGACGCTGGCCACGGCGGCTCCCATCGAGTCCGACGGGACGATCGCCGGGCCGCTGGTGCTCGCCGGGACGGGCGATCCGACGCTGCATACGGAGGGGCTGGTGGAGATGGCCCGCCAGCTCCGCGGGCTCGGGGTTCGGCGGGTCGCCGGCGACCTCATCGTTGACAGCAACTGCATTGCCGACCGCGGAATGGGCGAAGGCTGGCTCACCGCGGACGAGAACAGGAGCTTCGCCGCGCAGATCAGCGGCCTGTGCGCCAACTGGAACTGCGTCGAGGTGACCGTCCTCCCGGGTTACCAGGCCGGGGCGCCGGCGCGTGTCGAGATCGAGCCGGTGACGAGCTACGTGCAGATCGAAGTGCAGGCAACGACGGCTGCGCGGCGTCGCGCCACCGAGCTGGTTATCTATCGTGACACGGGACAGAACAGCCTCATGGTGAAGGGCACGATAGCTGTCGGGCACGAGCCGGTGACGGTTCGGCGGACGGTCCACGAGCCGGACTTGTACGTCGGGACCGTGATGAGCGAGGCGCTGCTGCTCGCCGGAGTCGTGGTCGAGGGGCAGGTGCGGCGCGGCGTGCTACCGGCGGAGGCGAGGGTGCTGGCCATCCATTGCTCGGCGCCTATCGGGCGCATCTTCACGGCCATGATGAAGTACAGCGCCAATCTGACGTGCGAGCAGCTCTATCGCGTCGCCTCCTACGTTCGGAGAGGTCGGGGATCCGAGGCCGCGTCCGAGGCCCTGGCCCGGTCTCTGCTGCAGGCTGCCGGAGCCGACGTATCAGGGCTGCGGCTTGCGGACGCGTCGGGGCTCTCCAAGAACAACCGGCTCACCGCTCGGGCTATGGCGCGCCTGCTGCGGCACATGTGGCTTCGAAGTCCGTACGCGGGCGCGTTCTTCGACTCGCTGCCCATCGCCGGGGTTGATGGCACGCTGCGCAAGCGCATGATCGGCACGGCGGCCGAGAACAACCTGCGGGCCAAGACGGGCACGATGAGAGGTGTCTCGAGCCTGTCGGGCTACGTGACTACGCATGACGGGGAGCCTCTGTGCTTCGCCATCCTCATGACCGGGTTCAGCGGCAACCCATCGCCCGTCAAGCAGGTCCAGGATCGCATCGGCGGCTGCCTGGCGGAGCTGCGTCGGTGACGGAGCTGTTCTCCCGCCGCGGCAGCATCGCTTGATTGACCGCCCAATCCCCCGCTGCTATACTCGCCGCGTTGCGTTCGGCAGCGCGCCAGCGAGGTGTCGCTCTTGGCCTTCCTCATCAGAATCGAGCAGTGGACTGAGAATCTGGAAGAGGCCACGGTCGGCGTGTGGCTGAAGGCCGAAGGCGACCCGGTGGAAGCCGGCGAGTCCGTAGTGGAGATCATCACGGACAAGGTCACCTTCGAGTGGGAGGCGGAGCAGGCGGGCGTCCTCCGCCGCATCGCGGCCACCGAGAACAGCGTCATCCCGGTGGGCTACTGCATCGGCGTGATCGCCGCCGCGGACGAGCCACTGCCCGACGTTGACGCCATGAACGCCGCGCTGCAGGAACAGGAGCGGCCGGAGTGGGCGCCCGCCGAGAGGCCGAGGGGGGGCGCGCGGCCTCTGGGGAAGATCAAGCGCGTCCGGGCCGTCCCAGCGGCGCGCCGCATCGCCCGCGAGGCCGAGATCGATCTGGCGGACGTGGCGCAGGCGCTCAACGAGGACCGACGCATCACGGTGGCGGACGTGGAGGAGTTCATCCGAGACAGAGGGCGGGGCTGACGGATGCGCCGCCGGGAGGGATGGCAATGACGCAGCTCACCGGCAAAGTGGCGGTCGTGACCGGCTCGTCCAGAGGCATTGGCCGGGCCATCGCACTGGCGCTGGCCGATGCGGGGGCCGATGTGGCGGTGAACTACGTCGCCAACGCCGAGGCCGCCGAGCAGGCCGCCGAGGCCATCAGGGAGGCCGGGCGGCGCGCCGCGGTGATCCAGGCGGATGTG
>JASFTE010000569.1:0-3888 GCA_050114035.1 Armatimonadota bacterium
ATGACTCGGGGACCTGGTAGATGGATTGGCCGGCGGCGAGGATGTAGGCCAGGCCGCTGGCCACCAGCATCATGCCCAGCGTGGCGATGAACGGTGGGACGCCACAGACGCCCACCATTGCCCCCGAGAAGGCCCCCAGCGCCGCGCACAGGGCGATCCCGGCCAGGCACCCCAG
Source organism: Armatimonadota bacterium (assembly GCA_050114035.1). Lineage (GTDB taxonomy): Bacteria > Armatimonadota > Zipacnadia > JAUWAU01 > JAUWAU01 > JAUWAU01. Next base: position 176 of record JASFTE010000569.1, read on the forward strand.
GACTATCGCCATGGCGCTCGCCTGTTCGGCACCTCCCAGCTCCCGGATCAACAGCGTGGAAGCCACCGCGGACAGGGCGATGAGACTGCCCACCGACAGGTCGATGCCGGCCGTGATGATGACCATGGTCATGCCGATGGCGACGACGGCGATGACCACGATCTGGTTGGCCACATTGAGCAGATTGTCCGTCTTGAGGAAATCCGGCCAGTGGTAACTGCGCGGCATGGCGAGCCGCGTAGTGGCCAACCGCGGGAACTTGCTCCCCAGGTCGCGGAACAGCGACCACTGCCCGGTGGCGTGGTTGCAGGCGATGACGTCGAGGGCGCCGCCGCTCTCGACGATCTGCTGCATGGCCCGGCCGGCATCGGAGGGCGCCCCAGCGACGGTGCCCGCCACCTCGAGGCCGGCTTCGCCCAGCCTGTCGGCCAACTCCCGGGCGAACTCCCGGTCCTCTTCGGCCTCCCGGATCACGATGAGCACCCGGGCGCCGGGATCGGACGAGGCGGCGACCTCGCGCGCCACCTCTTCCCCGGCGGCGGCGCCCGTGGGGAGCTGCTCGCCCCAGGTGACCCAGCTCCAGAACGCGCACAGCAGGAGCAGGACCAGCAGCATCCCGTAGTCGGAAGTCAGGCGGGAGAGGATGCTGCGCAGACGGGTTCCGTGGAGGCGGCGGTTCATCTGTCCTCTTGCGGGGCAGTCGCTATCGTTTTCGGCCGGTCACTCCGCGGGCTCGTCCGCCAGGGCATCGCTCTGGCGGTAGAGACTCGTCGGGATCAGGACCTCTTTCTCTACCTCGTCCCCGTTCATGTACGCCACTATCGTCCGCACCGTCTCCTCACCAATCCGGTCGGGGAACTGGATGGGGTCGGCGTAGATCTTGCCGTCCTTGATGGCCTGCTTGCCCTCCGGCTGGCCGTCGAAGCCGACGATCTTGATCTGGTCCGCTCTCCCGGCGTTCTCCAGCGCCGCCCGCGCGCCGAGCGCCGAGGGGTCGTTGATGGCGAAGATGCCGTCGAGCTCCGGGTGGGCCTGGATGAGGTCCTGGGCCGCTCTGAAGCTCTTCTCCTTGGCTCCGTCTCCCGGGAGCTTCGTCACGATCTCCACATCCACTTCGGCATCCTGGTTCAGCTCGGCCAGTCGCTCCTCGAAGCCCTTCGTGCGCAGAATGACGGACTCCACCTCCGGGTGATCCAGGATCGCCACCTTGCCGCGACCGTCCAGCGCCTCGACGATGGCTTCGGCGGCGAGACGGCCGCCCTGGAGATTGTCCGTGGCGATGTGCGCGATCACCTCGACGGCGGGGTCCAGGCACGCGATGTCCGCCGTGAAGACCGGAATCCCCGCCTCGTTGGCCTCCTTGATGGCCGGCGCGATGGCCATCGAGTCGCAGGGGCACAGCACGATGGCGCTGACCTGCTTGACGATGAAGTCCTTGACCTGGTTCTGCTGCTTGGCCACGTCGAAGTCGCCGCTGACGGCCGTCACCGTGTAGCCGTGCTTCGCCGCCTCGGCGGCCATGCTGTCGGCGATGACCTTGAAGAACGGGTTGTTCATGGTCAGCACCGAGAGCCCGATGGCGCCGGCGTCCTGCGGCGCTTCGGGGTCAACGTGGATGACGGGCTGTTGGGCGGCCCTGCGGTCACAACCCGCCCCAACAGCCGTCAGCAAGGCCAGCACGGCGAGGGCTCGTAGGTAGTTGCTCATGGCACTCCCCTCAGTTGGATGCCCAGCTCGTCCGGGTAGAGGGCATCGGGCAGCTCCTGCCAGTGCACGAGGTCGGGGCTGACGGCGTGCCCCCAGTGCATGTTGCCCCACTTCCAGCCGTAGCGGTTGTGCTGGTAGAACAGATGATACTCGCCGTCATAATACACGAGGCCATTCGGGTCGTTGTTCCAGCCGCGGCGGGACGAGAAGTGCAGCTGCGGGCGGTACTTCTCCCTGTACAGCCCGTCGGCGTCCGGCACCTCGTCGGCCTGGATGATGGATGCGAGCCCCTCTGAACCATCCGGGAGCCGGTCCACATGGATCGTGAGCTTCTTGCCCACGAAGGCGGACACGTCGCTGAAGGCCCAGAAGTCGGGCTCGGCGTCGGCCAGCTCTATCTCGAACTCGCGGACGATCTCTCCGTCTACCTCGAAGCGCATCTTGCGCCTGGGCGCGCCGTTCCCCACAGGCAGATGGAGGTATCGCCGCTCGATGGTGATCTCTCGCATGGCGGGCGCCTCCTCGCGCTTCCGGTCACTCTGGACGATGTGGTCGATGTTGATATGTCCCCATCCGCCGGTGCGCTTGTCCACGATCCGGATGACGGCTTGCTGCCCGGCGAGCCCCGAGATGTCCCATGAATGCCATGCCAGGCGCTCGCTGCCGCCGGGGCGAGTGTTGGGGCCGGTGGCGGTGCGGACGACCTCACCGTTGACGACGAGGTCGATGCACGTCTCGCCGACGTAGCCGCCGCCGCCGATGAGGAAGTTGATGTACTTGCGCTCGACCGTGAAGAGGGGCGATGTGAGCGTGCCCGTGGTGCCGTCGCGATTGTAGTAGGTGTTGACGAGGCCCTTGCCCTGGAAGCCGCTGACCTGCATCTGCCCGGGCAGCGTGCCCCGGGCCGGGCCCGGGCCAAAGGCCTCGCCCTCGACCGCCCAGTCGCCATAGTCATTGCCCTCGAAATCGGCAATGAGGATATCGTCCGCGGCATACGCCCCCAGGACGACCGCAGCGGCGGCCACAGCCAGGGCGCCTGCGAGCCTTCCCGTCATGGCGCTCTTCGCCTCCTGTGCCTCGACCAGCTTCTCCGGGAGGTCCGCTTTGACCTCGGGCAGGGCGCGGACGGAGTTGTCTGGTTCTCAACTCGACACAGGGCAGTGCGGTCTGGTATCATGGTGCCAGAACTCCACCTAGTCCCAAGGGGGGCTGACCGTGTACCCCGAATGCGAAGACGCTGAGCGAGTGAATCGACGCGACTTCTTTGCGAAGTCCTGCGGGGCCGCAGCGGCGCTTGCCGCTGCGAGCGGCGTCGAGGTGGCCGCCGCCGAGGGCGCCGCTCCCCGGCCGACGGCGGACCCGCTGCCGACGATCCAACTGGGCAAGCACCGGGTGACCCGGCTCATTGCGGGCTACAACCCCATTGGCGGGCACTCGCATACGACGCTGAACATGGCGCGGCACATGCGGGAGTACTTCACTGCCGAGCAGACGGCGGAGTTCCTGCTGCAGTGCGAGCGCGAGGGCATCAACACGTGGCAATACGACCACAAGGACAAGGTGCTGGAAGCTCTGCGCATCGCGCGAGGGAAGGGCTGCGGCCTGCAGCTCATCTGCCTCCACGCGGAACGCGGGCAGGAAGCGCCGCTGGATGAGGTGATGACACAGAAGCCCATCGCCATCGTCCACCACGGCGGCGTGACCGATGGGCTGTTCCGCGGCGGGAAGGCCCAGCAGGTGCACGACTTCGTGAAGAAGGTACACGACCAGGGCGCCCTGGCGGGCGTCTCATCCCACTGCCCGGACAACATCAAGCGCATCGCGGACGAGGGCTGGGAGAACGACCTGTTCATGACGTGCTTCCACTACGTCACGCGTCCCCGGGAGCAGATACAGGAGAAGTTCGGTACGCTCACCGTGGGCGAGCCGTACTTCGAGTCCGACCCGGACGACATGACGGCCGTGGTGCGCCAGGTGAAGCAGCCGTGTCTGGGGTTCAAGATCCT
>JASFTE010000570.1:0-3887 GCA_050114035.1 Armatimonadota bacterium
TGCCACATGATCCCCGATATCCGCTGTTGGTGCCGCTCGACCAGCCGCCTGTACGCGTCTCCCTCCCCGCTCAGACAGCGGCGAATATCGTGCAGGTCGCTCTGCTGCGCCTCGCTCATCGTGCGTCGCTGCGATGAGAGCGCCTCGTTGTCCCGTCCTTCGTGTTCCCCTCGGTGTTGTGTAGAGAGCACGCACGGCTCCAATCGTTTGGTGGTCCGGTTAGTGAGTGAGGTTACACCCTGGCGGCAACAGGCTGCCGGCACACGGTTGTGCCCTTCGCGCTCTGGCGGCGAGTTCCTGTTGAGCCGAGTGGCAAAGTGGCGGACCCGCTACCCGTAATGGGCGAGCCATTCCTCCAGTGTGATCCACGTGCCGAGCAGGCCCCATCTGTTATCAGCGCCGACGATCTGGTCCTCCACGATGCGGCCGAGCACGTCGCCGCACAGGAGCCCCATGTCCACGAGTCGCGAACACGCGGCCCTCTCGCGCAAATACTCGTGCCATTCGGGCCGGTCTCTCATGGCCGTCGCGATGCGGGGCCATGGGCGTCGGCGGAGAGCCTCGCCATGCGGCTTCGAGATCCGGCTGACGCCGGCGGAGAGGCCGCGGGTGGTCGTGCGCGCGACCGAGGCCGCGAAGAACTCCAGCAGCGCGGAGTTGAGCAGTGGCACACCGAGGTTGCTGTACGGGATCCAGCGACACCTGCGGTCGATGGTGGTGAACAGGCAGGTGTGGAGCCTGTGGAGCAGTCGGTGTTGCGGGGGGATGGTGAAGAACAGATCCATGAGCTCCGCGTCGCAACTGAGAATTCGGGCCGGAACGAGCCGCTCCATGGCCAGCACCGTGAGGTTGGAGAGATTGGACGCGGTGTGAGAGAAGTATGTGAATGTGCTCGAGTCGTAGGTGTTCGGCGCCCCGTCCGCCGAGCTCCGGACCCAGGCGGCGATGCGCTGCCGGGCCTGGGCCACCACGTGGTCGAGCCGATCCCCCTTCACCAGTTGGCGGACCCGGGGGATGTGGTCCAGTGAGCGCCGCCGCCAGAAGTGCCCGGGAACGTCGAAGCCCTCCTCGGCCACCAGCATCGGCACGCGCCACTGCCTGCCGAGCACGTTCCACTTGCGTAGTGGCAGCAACGAGTCTGACAGGAGCACCTCCAGGTACATGCCGTTCAGGAGCGCGTCGGTCCCCCGCTCCGCGAGTGTGTCGGCCAGGTACAGCGGCTGAGCGTGGTGGAACGCGCTCATGCCGTCGCTGATGAGTGGCCCATCGGCGACCCGCTCCAGCGGGTACACGGGGGGAGCCTGCACGAACTGGTGCTCGCAGCCCAGGGCGTGTGCCACGCGGCGCGCCGTCCGGACCTCGTACCCCGCGTCCGTGTGCACGGTGAGACACAGCGGCCGAGCAGCGCATGCCGTCGCGATAAGTCGCGAGTCCAGCCCGCCGCTGAGCATCAGGGCCGGTCGCTCAGCGCCGGCGCACGCCCGCCTGGTGGCGCGCTGGAACACTCGGTGAAGCCTCTCGGCGTTGTGCCTCAGGTCCCAGCACTTCTCCGTGTCGTAGGGCGGCTTCCAGTACCTCGTGAAGCGGACGCGGGCCCCGTCCCACGTCGTCACGGACGCCTCGGGGGCGCGCTTGATGTGGTCGTAGTAGGTCTCGGAGCAGAACACCCGGTGGCGCAGCAGGAACTCGAGCATGCGGTCCGCGTTGACCGCGCGGCTGACGCCGGGGAACTCCAGTATGGCCTTCACCTCGGAGGCGAACAAGAACGGGCCCCCGGCGTCGTAGTAGATGGGGCGCGTCATCACGCGGTCCGTGATGAGGTGCACTTCCCACTGACGCGCGTCGTGGATCACGATGGCGAACGAGCCATTGAGGCGCTCGGGGAAGCCGAGGCCCCCGTCTAGGTATAGTCTGAGGCAGTGCCGCGCCGGGAACTGGCGGGCGTCGCCGTCCTCCGTGAGCAGGTACCCGGCGAAGACGAGGGTCACGTGACCGTCGTCTGAGGTCGCGATGCGCTCCACGGCCCCGACGGCCGGTTGGGTCGTCGTGGCTGCGAAGTCGCCCGCCGTGTGCCGCGCGATGCTCGGGCGGGGGCCGCTCATCGCCTCCGCCATGCGCTGCAGTGCATCAGTGCCATCGGGGGCGGCGCCCTGCCAGCCGGCCAGGCTGCTCATGCTGGTGCACGCACCTCTGGGTGACCGTGGTCCCCGCGGGCCCTGCCACGTGTGCGATGAGGCCGTTCGGGCGTGTTCCTCTCCCTGGTGCCGGGCTCCTCGCCGCGTGTTGTGTGCAGTGGCGTGTAACGTTCCGCCCAGCGGGGCCACTGTACCCTTTGAACGTCGAGTGCAACTCGAGTGTAGGGAGGCGGAGATCCATGACATGGATCCGGACGATGTCGCGGCGCCCAAGGGGCGTAATCATTTGCGCTGTTATAATCGTCATACTGGTGGGTATAGTTGCCATGGCCCTCGCGCAGCCCGCCCCGCCGGCGGCCGCCGGCGACGACGACGCGGTGCGTGGCGACAGAGGCAGAGCCAGAGGCGACAGAGGCTTCGGCGGCCGGGGCTTCGGGGGCAGAGGCTTTGGCGGAGGGCCGATGGCCATGGGGATGATGCCCCCGGCCATCGCGGTGGCGGACGATGCCGTGTTTGTAGTCAAGGGCAATGCGATCTACAAGTTCGACGCCGAGACATTGGAGCTCATAGCGCACGCCCAGATTCCGCAGCTCGAGCCGCCGCCGCGGCCGGAGCGGTAGCATAGGACGTGGCTTCGTGCCCCGCTTTGGGGGCCCCGGCGTCTCGCCAGAAGGTGCTCGCAGGCCCACCGGGGCCCTCACACAGCGGGGCGGACGGCTCACCGATGCCGCGCAACGCAGCCCCTCGTGGAGCAATCCACGAGGCGCTGCGCTGCACGAGTCTCGATGCAGCGGATGGCACCTTGCGCGCACATGGGCGTTCGTAGTTACCGCCACTGTTCCCCAGCAAGCTCGTGAGTCCGCCGTGAGGAACTGGCCGTGGGGTGGGCCGGCGGATCAGGGGCTGGACAAGCAGCCGTGGGCTGGCCTGTATGAGTGTGGTGAGGGAGGCTCCGGAGGCAGGGGACAGCGCCCATGCACCAGATAGCGCTCCATACGACGGGACGCCGTGCACCCAGTCGCGTTGCCCGGGTGGTTGCCGATAGACTCAAGCTTGTACTGCTGGCCACCACCGTCGTTCTCCTCGCCAAAACACTCCTGCTGGATATCGTCGTGGTCCAGGGCGGCTCCATGGAGCCCGCGCTCTGCTCGGGAGATTACGTGCTCGTGGAGAAGCTCACGCCTCGTCTCGGTCTGGTGAGGCCTGGGCAGATCGTGGTGCTGAAGGCCGGGAGCCCCGAGACGTTGATGGTCAAACGCGTGGTGGCCACCGGCGGCGACGAGGTGGAACTGCGTCCCGGGCAGATCATCGTGAACGGCAGGTCCACGCCCAAGGGGCGACGCACGGCCTCAGGGACTCAGCGTCGGGCGCGTCTGCTCGTCCCGGACGGGCACTTGTTCGTCCTCGGCGACAACGGGCCCCTCTCCGACGACAGCGAGGATTTCGGGCCGGTGCCGACAGCCAACGTGAGCGCGCGCGTGGTAGCGGGCCTCGCAAGCTGGGCGGGGGCAGGATCATCCGGCATCACGGTGTTCACGTGCGCCGCGGGCTCGGAGGGCGCCGGAGGGCGGCTCGGGAGTCGGGCGACTGCCGCACGCGTCATCGCCGGCGCGCGGGCGGCGATGGAGCAAGTGGAGGCCGCCCACGTGGTCGCGGGCGGTGAGCAGATCTGGATCTCGGAGGACTACGGTGTCCGGCGGCAGATAGGGCCCGGATTCGCCCTCTATACGGACGAGGCCACGTGGCGCTATG
>JASFTE010000571.1:0-3866 GCA_050114035.1 Armatimonadota bacterium
GAACAGAGAGTACGGGTCCGCCGGGCCGCCGCTCTCCTCCTCCTGCGCCCGCAGGGCCGCGGCCAAATCGGCGAACACCGCCGGGAACTGGTCGGTTCGGTCCTGATACTCACCCTCCACCAGCGCATGGATGGTGGGCCATTGGTACTGGATAATGGGCAGCAGGTCTGCGGCCGTACTGTCCCATGTGACGATCTCGGCGTCGCCATCGTCGTCGATGTCGCCGATCCACGGCACCGATCGGATGCGCATGCGCACCGCCTCTACGAGGGTGTCTGACTCGAGATGGTACAGGAGAAGCTCCGGTAGGATCCTCCGACGGGAGGATGGTGTGTCACGCGGCTGCTGCACCGGCCGGATGACGACGACCGAGGCCGATCGGGCTGCCTCCGTGACGCACAGATCGACATACGTCGGATAGACGAGTCCCGCTCTGCCCGAAGCCGGAGGCGTGTACGTTGAGACGCCAGAGAGCTTCTGCAGGCGTCCGCTGCGCTCTTGGAAGAGCACGAGCTTCGGTGCGACGGCGACGAATCGCACCCCGGTGGCCGTGAACGTGGCGATGGCCAGGTAGTATGTCGTGTCGCCTGGGCGCCAGGTCGGATGCGTGAGGATGCGCTCGACGTGGTAGGCGTCCGGCAGGAGGGCCTCCATCGCCCGGAGCAACCTCGCCAGCCGCTCGGCCTCGGCTTGACCGCGGTGCGCGACTTCGTTGTGAGGGCTCTGCTTGAGCGCTTGGGCGTAGAGCTCGGCAGCGCCCGAGTACCTGCCGTGCAACGCCTTGACACGGGCGCGCCCGATGAGCGCCTCCGGAAGAGGATAGTGATCGATGGCTCGTTCGTAGTACCGCGTGGCGTAGCTGAGCGCGTACAGGATGTCACCCCAGTCGGGCTGGTCACGCGAGCCATAGCCCTGGTACGAGTAGCGCGTCTGGCGTACCACGGGTCGGAAACGAGATGGCTCCCGCCACTGCACGCCTGGCGATGTCGGCAGGCGTGCACCTATCGGTAGGCGGAGCCTGATCTCCTCGAAGACCTCATCGGCGAGGAGGCAGTACACCCACGAGCGGGCCTCCTCTGCTCGGGGGTGCTTCATGGACTCGAGGGCGTCGGCGGCGGGGAAGTCGCCGCGCTTGGCGGCTTGCATGAGGGGGCCGCAGGCGGCCGGGTGGCCGATGTTGGCGAGGGTGAGGGCGGCGCGGGCGCGGACTTCCTCGTCGTCGTGCTCGAGGAGGGTGCAGACGGGACGGACGGCGGAGCGGCCGATGCGTTGGAGGCGTTTGCGGGCTGCGTCGGCTTCGTCGGAAGTGCTGGACTGGAGGAGGTGGACCTGGGCGGCGACGAACTGGCGTTTGCGGTGGCGGAGGAGGAAGAGCAGGGCGACGGCCACGGCGACCAGAGCTACGTAGACCACGATCCGCCGCATTGCCAGGGCTCCTCTAGAGACGCCATCCACAGCGCAGAGACCGGTACCTCTTACAACAAACGAGGGCGGCTTGCGTGCCCGGCGGTTCAGTGCTGGGAGGGTGGGGGACGGAGACCCCTAAGGACCTTCGGTCCACTGAGAATCTTCGATTCTCTCGCCCTCCAACGCCACCGCGGTGAGGATGCCGCAGGCATCCTCTGGCGGGCCAGGGACGCCCCGCCCTGCAACGGACGGGAAGGCCACGGCAAGGCCAAGGCGGCGGGGTGAGGTTACCCCGCCCTACTGCGGTTCATTCCATGAAGTCCCACAGGACGGCGCCGTCGGCGTCGGCGGGGACGGGGATGCCCCAGGCGACGGTGCAGGTGGGGGCGACGCTCGTGATGAGGGTGGGGCGCGGGCGGCGGTAGCCGCGCTTGACGCCCGGGCCGGAGAGGACGAAGTAGGCGTCGTCGGAGTGGCTGCCGGCGTTGAGGCGCGGCCAGTCCCACGTGCCCGTCTGCTCGCGGGTATGGGTGCGCCAGAACTCGTCGTGCGGCATGGCCGTCTCGGGCCGGTGCACGGCAGGGACGAGGAAGATGTCGCCGACGCGGTCGCCGCCGACGGCGAGGCGGCCGGCCTGTTCCATAGGGAGCACGACGCGGTAGGGGTGGCGGCCCGAGTCGTCGGTCGCGGAGAGCAGGGCGTCGATGACCTCGTCGCGGAGCTCGTCGTACTCGCTGCCGGGCTCGACGATGCCGTCCGGGTCGCGGCCCTTGAGGTTCAGGTAGACGTAGTGCCCGGCGCCGAACGCTCTTGAGCGGGTCCAGTCGATGCCGCCGGATTCGCCAGCGACGAGCCAGCCGTGCTCGCGGAGGACCCGGTTCGGATCGCCATGCCCGCCGCCGAGCCCGGGGAGCATGGTATCGCCGCCGTGGTCGGAGACGAGGGCCACGAGCGTGTCGGGGCCGGCAGCCTCGAGGGCGGTGGCGACGATCTCGTCCCCCCACCCCATCAGGCGGTCCCACATGGCCCAGCCCTCCTCGGCGCGCTCGGGCTCGTGCATGGGATGGCGCGGGTCGATCATGTACATGGTCAGGTGGTTGGTCCAGTCGGGGCCGTGCCACTTGAGCATGAAGAGGTCCCAGTCGTCGCCCGCGAGGAGCCTGCCGGCCGCGTCGCGCCACCAGTTGGCCAGGTACTGCTGCTCGTCGAAGTAGGTGGCGATGTCGGAGGCGCCGCCCTGGACGACCTGCTGGCGGGAGCACTGGGTGATGAAGGGCCCCAAGGCGCCGGTGAGATCGGACGCCAGAGAGGTCGGGTGCACGAAGTCCTCCTGGCAGTAGATCTCGCTGAGGTAGAGGTGCACCTCGCTGGCGTCGGGGGCGAGCTTGAGCAGATTGCCGCGGAAGGCCGTGCGGACCGCGGCGCCGTCGGCGCGATGCGTGTGGGCGGCCCACGGGGTCCAGTGGCCGAGTTTGAGACACAGAACGGGCAGCGGCGCATCCGGCGAGGGCAGGAGGTCCACGCGATGGAAGCCCTCGGAGCCCTTGCGGATCACGGCGAAGAGGGAGTCCACCTGCTTGTAGCGGCTGGCGGGGCCGGGCTCAATTGTGACCTCGAAGGCGAGGTCACCGGGGGAGGCGGCGGGCCAGTCATCGACGGGCTGCGGGGCGATCTCGGTGACGTGTGGGCCGGGCTGTCGCGGGTGGGTGGTGTAGGCGCGGACCTCCTGGAGGGCGCGGATGGCGTTGTCGGGGCGGCCGTCCTCGCCGACGTGGATGATGCCCTCCTGGGAGGCGAGGGGGAAGGACTGGGACCAGTCGAAGATGACCGAGCGTTTGCCGGCCTTCCTGGCGGTCGTCCAGAGTTGCTCAGCCTTGCACACGGAGGCCGGGAAGCCGCGCTCGCGGCGGTCGAGCGGCTCACCGGGGAAGTGGACCTGCATGTTGCAGCCGGTGACCCATGGCGAGGCGCCGGTGGCGAGACAGGCCCAGTTGGTGCCGGTTTCCATGGGGAAGCATGGCCAGGTCTGGACAACGGAGCCCTCCCGCATGAGGCGGCCGACGGTGGGCAGGGCGCCGCGCTGGACGAATTGCTCGAGGGTGGGGAGGGAGATGGAGTCGAAGCCGATGATGATGAGTTTGGTGGGCTTGGGCATCCTGCGAACGCTCCTTCGATTGGCAGGGCCGACGGCAAGGCAGCCAGGGATGGCTGCGCTCCCGGCAACGACTACGCCCACAGCGCGGCGGTATCGACGCCGATGGGTGCCATCGGACTCCCCCTACGATTCGTCTTTGTCGCCCTTCACGTAGTCGCCCGTGTACAGCGCGGCGTCAGGCGGCGCCTGGCAGCTCACGCAGACCATCTCCTCATCGCCGGTGTTGATGGTCCCGTGCTGCACTCCCGCCTCGATCCAGATGGCGTCCCCGGCTTCGATGGGATGGTCTTCACCCTCAACACGG
>JASFTE010000572.1:0-3859 GCA_050114035.1 Armatimonadota bacterium
ACGACCTTATTCAGCGGATACTCAATAATCCCCTCGGCCCCGGCCAGCTTGAGCTTCGGGATGAGGTCGCGCGCCGCCCCCTGATCGATGATCACCTCGATGGCCACCCAGCCCTCCTCGCTCAGCTCCGAGATGGTCGGCTTCCGCAGGGCCGGCAGAGCCGCCAGCACCGCATCGAGGCCGTCCCGCGCCACGTTCATCTTCAGCCCCACCTTCTCTTCGGCAAGCAGCGCCCCTTGCAGCAGCATCGCCAGCTTCTCCACCTTGGCCCGCTTCCACTCGTCCGCCCACGACTCGGTGTTGGCGATGAGCTTCGTGGTCGATTCGAACAGGACCTCGAGTATCCTGAGCTTCTGCGCCCGCAGCGTCGCCCCGGTCTCCGTGCCCTCGACGATGGCATCGGCCAGCTCCGGTACCTTGGCCTCCGTCGAGCCCCACGAGTACTCCACGTGCGCCTCGATCCCGCGCTCCTGCAGGAACCGCTTCGTCACCCCGACAAGCTCCGTCGCGATGTGCTTGCCCTGCAGGTCCTCGATGCTCGTGATGTCCCCGTTCGTGGGCACCGCAATGACCCACCTGTACGGCCGAATGCCCTGCTTGGCGTAGACGAGATCGGCCACCTCGACCACGTCGGCCCCCGACTCCATGATCCAGTCCTTGCCCGTCAGACCCGCATCGAAGTGACCGTCCTCCACGTACCGCGGGATCTCCTGCGCCCGGAGCAGCATCCCCTCCAGCTCGTCGTCATCAATGGCCGGGAAGTACGACCGCGCCGGGGCGGTGATGTTGTACCCCGCCTTCTTGAACATGGCAGTTGTGGCCTCGTGCAGGCTGCCTCTCGGCAGCGCGAGGCGCAGTATTCGTCCTTCAGACACCGTGGACCCCACCCTCCTACGTTAGCCGTTGGCTTTGATCCCTTGCTTCTGCCCTAGTCGTTGCCTTTGAGTAGGGGAGCCCCTCTGCGGGCTCCCGCCTTTGCCTTGGCCAATGCCCGCACCGCCGACACCACGAAATAAACCCCCATCCCCCCGATCAACGCCGCACAGCTATACAGCAACCACTGGTACACCGACCCCGTCAGCAGCCGCCGGTTCACCGCCACGATCCACCCGACGACGGCGTACCAGAGATAGTCCGACGATACGTGCCCGACGAAGAACAGCCCCGTCGCCACCGTGCCCGCCGCTGCCGCCCTCTGCAGGAAGCTCGCCCCCACCGTCGCCCACCACACGCTCCAGTATGGATTCGCCAGGCTGATGACCGCCCCGGCCAGGAACGCGCTCCGGATCGGCCCGGTGGCGCTTGCCGTCTCGATCTCCGGCCCCGACAGCCCGAACGTCACCATCCCCCATGCCATCCAGATGAGCATCCCCCCGCCCACGAGCCCCAGGAACACGAACACCGCCAGGCTCTGCAGGTATCGCCTGAGCCCCACGACCATCGCGACGACGAGCACCAGCTCTAGCACCGCGTGCCCCGAGATGATCTCCGGCGACGCCCAGAACCCCCGCCTCCCCGTCTCGCTCACCACCAGCGCCAGCACCGGCCCCGGCATCATCGCCCCGCTCAGCCCGGTCACCAGCGCCCCCCAGAATATCGCGAGTGCCTTCACGTCACCTGCAGCCGCGCACCTGCGGCGCGGCGGAGCCCTTTGCCTTTCGCCTTCACTGACCACTGGCCACTAACCACTGACCACTGCCTCGATCGCCTCGCGCAGTATGTCCAACCCGGCCTTCGCCTGCCCCTCCGTAATCACCAGCGGCGGCGCGATCCGGATGACGTTGTGATGCAATCCGATGGGCGCGATCATCGCCAGCCCGCGCTTGTAGGCCTCGTAAACGATGTCCTTGGTCTTGTCCTCCGCCGGCGCCTTGCTCTGCTTGTCCTCCACCACCTCGACGCCGATCACAAGCCCCTGCCCGCGCACGTCGCCCACGATCTCGAACTGCTCCTTCATCTCGTTCAGCTCGTCCATCATGACGGCGCCGACGCGAGCGGAATTGCCCGGGAGATCCTCGACCTGAATGATCTTGATCGCCGCCAGCGCCGCCCGGCACGACAGCGCGTTCCCGCCGTTGGTCGAGGACATCTCCCCGGGCCCGAGCACGTCCATGAGCTCGCCCCGGCCGAGCACCGCCGAGCACGCCACGCCGCTCCCGAGGCCCTTCCCGAGGCACAGAATGTCCGGCTCCACACCGTAGTGCTCGAATCCGAACATCTTTCCCGTGCGCCCGAATGACGCCTGCACCTCGTCCAGGATCAGCAGCGCGCCCTGCTTCCGGCACCATTCCTGCAGCCGCTCCATGTACCCGGCGGGCGGGATGATCGAGCCCGCGCCGCCCTGGTACGTCTCCGTGATGACCGCGCAGAGCTGCCCCGTGGACTCGCGCGCCATTACCCGGTCCAGATGCTCGAGGCAGAGGAGCTCGCACTCCGGATACGTCTTGTCGAACGCGCACCGATAGCAGTAGCAGAACGGCGCCTTGATGCACCCCTCCAGCAGCGGCCCGAAGCCGTGCTTGACGCCGCCCATCCCTCCCACGCTCATGGCCCCGTACGTCCGCCCGTGGAACGCGCCATAGAAGGACAGGATCTCAAAGCCCGGCTGCGAGCGCCGCGCCAGCTTCACCGCCGACTCCACCGTCTCGGCGCCCGTGCTGAGGATGAACGCCTTGTCCAGATGCTCGGGCGTCATGGCCACGAGCTTCTCGGCGAGCTGCGCCCGGTGCGGCGTGATGAAATCGTAGCAGTTGAACAGCTCCTCGCACTGCGCCTGCGTCTCCTGCACGTAGTACGGGTGGCAATGCCCGATGTTCGCAACGAGCACACCGCTGCAGAAGTCGAGGAACTGGTTCCCGTCCACGTCCTCGATGACCACCCCCTCGGCCTTCCGCCACACCAGCGGCACTTGCTCGCTCATGCAGTCGGGCTCGTACTGCTGCGATAGCTCCACGAATCGCCGCCCCTTCGGGCCGGGCAGCTCCGTGACGAGTCGCGGGACAAATGCAGCCTCGCTCATTCGTGTGCGTCCTCCCTCCGACTGACCTGCGCGCCGCCCGTGTCCGGGGCGACGCTGAAGCATCGCGCCTCGATATCGCGCTCCGCGTAGGCGGCCTGCATCGCGCGCTGGATCTCCTCCTCGCCCTCCGTGGCCAGCGCGATCACCGTCGGCCCGGCGCCGCTCACTGCCGCGTCCAGCGCCCCGGCCTCCCGTGCGGCCGCGATCGCCTCCGCTCCGCCGGGCGTCAGCTCTACCCGGTAGGGCTGATGCAGCCGATCGGCCATCGTGCCGCGCAGCCGCTCCACGTCTCCGGTCGTCAGTGCCGCCGTGAGCAGCACCGCCCGGCCGATATTCTCCACGGCGTCGGCAAAGGGAACGCTCGCCGGCAGGACGCCGCGGGCGCGCGGCGTGGGCGCCTCGTACGCCGGCACCCCCAGGATCACCTTCACATCAGGCAGGGGCAGCTCCATCCAGCGCACACCCTCGCCCTCTCTCACCGACGCCGTCAACCCGCCGCACAGCGCGCCGACCACATTGTCCTGATGCGCCTCCACCGTGAGCGCCGAGCGCAGCACCTCCCCCGGCGTCCACTGCAGTGACAACAGCTCGTTGGCCGCCAGCGTTCCGCCGATCACCGCCGCCGCGCTGCTCCCCAGCCCTCTGGCCATGGGGATGCCGTTCCGCGCCACCACCCGTGCCGCCGGCGCCTCCTGCCCTGCCAATCGGGCCGCCGCCCGGTACGCCTGGAGGAACATATTCCGCTCGTCCCCATGCAGCACCCCGACGCCCTCCCCGTGCACGGTGACGCTGCTGCTCTCCGCCACCTCCACGGTGAAAGTGTTGTAGATCCCCAGCGCC
>JASFTE010000573.1:0-3856 GCA_050114035.1 Armatimonadota bacterium
CGCCAGGATGGCCCCGATCCCGGCCGACTGCCTCGCGGTCACGATGCGCCGCCACACCACCAGCACCGCCATCAGCAGCACCATGTCCGCCACGAGGGCGAAGAGCAGGGGCTGCGTGAGGGCCTCGACGACGGTGCCCAGAATCTGCAGCGCCTGCACGATGAACGAGCGGGCCACGTCGAACACCGGCCCCCACGACGCGCCGATGGCCGTCCCCGCAGCGCGGATGCCCTCCAAGTCGAGCGTCCACACCCCGACGATGAGCGCGGTCGTGACCACCAGACCGGCAAACCCCAATGCCACTCCCACCGGCCAGGTCACCGGCTCCGCGGGCTGCTCCGCAGCGCGCCGGGATCGTATCGCTGTGAGGACTTCCGCCGTGAACTGCGCTCGCGGCTCCACCTGCTCCACGGATTCGACGAGCGTGATCGCACTCCGAAGCTGCGCCAGCTCGGCGGGGCACCGCGGGCAGGCATCGAGGTGCTGCTCGACGGCCGCAGTCTGCTTGGGCGACAGGTCCCCGTCCTCATAGCGGTTGAGCCGCCTGCGTGTCAGCCAGCATCTCATGGCGCACACTCCTCCACGTACGACGAGAGAAGGGTCTTGAGCCGGGCACGCCCGCGGTGCACGTGGGACTTCACGGTGCCCACCGGCTGCCCCATCGCCTCCGCGGCTTCCTCATAGGAGAAGCCCTGCAGGTGGATCAGGGCCACGGCCAGACGCTGCGTGTCCGACAGCCGCCCGAGCGCCGCGTGCACGCGCTGCTGCGTCTCGCTTCGATCGTGTGCCGTCTCGGGCCCCCCGGCCGGATCATCGGCGGGCGCCTCCTGCCACTCCGGAGCGTGCATTGACGCCGACGCAAACGGCCTCCGGCGCAGCAGATCGATGCAGCGGTTCGAGGCGATGGTGAACAGCCATGAGGGAAAGCGCCCCGGGGGCTTATACGACTCGAGCGCATCGTGCGCCCGGATGAAGGCGTCCTGGGCGGCGTCCTCCGCCCGCTCCCGATCCCCCAGCATCCGGTACGCCAGGTTGTAGACGCGAGTCCGATACCGGTTCACGATCTCACCGAACGCTCCCAGGTCGCCCGCCAACGTCTGCTGTACCAGCGCGTCGTCTGTTTCGGGCTGCACCCGGTGAACCTCCGACCCATCTCACGAACCAGTACGACCTCGGCGACGATTGAGTTGCAGCATTTGAGGACCGCAGGTTCTCATTGCACCAGGGCGCCGGCGCAGTCCTGCATGAGGCTGCGATCGGGGGAGGTGCGTGGGCGCGGGGGCCGAATTCAGGGGGGCGCGCGTTGTCTTGGCTCATAGCCCCCACCATCGGAGGTGCAAGTGGCATGCAATCAGTGAATCGGCGCGGCTTCCTGAGGCACTCGGGCAAGGCCGCCGCCGGAGTCGCCGCCGGGCTGACTATCCTGCGCGAGCGCAAGTCGGCCTTCAGCGCCAATGACGAGGTCAACGTCGCCGTCTGCGGCATCAACGGCCGCGGCAGATCGCACATGAACAATATGTGCGGCATCGACGGCGTGCGCGTCATCGGCCTGTGCGATCCAGACACGCGGCTGTTCGAGTCGCGCTCCAGGATGATCGAGGACAAGCAGGGCCACAAGCCCAAGTGCTACGCCGACATCCGGGATCTACTCGCCAACGACGACCTCGACGCCATCACCGTCGCCACGTGCGATCACTGGCACGCGCTCGCCACCATCTGGGCCTGCCAGGCGGGCAAGGACGTCTACGTGGAGAAGCCCGCCACGTGGTGCGTGTTCGAGAGCCAGAAGATCTACGAGGCCGCCCGCGAGTATGGCCGCATGGTGCAGGTGGGCACCCAGAGCCGCTCGGACGACAAGACCCGTCGGGCCATCGCCCGGCTGTGGGCGGGGGAGCTCGGCGACGTCTACATGGCCCGGGCCCTCTGCTACAAGCCCCGCGGCTCCATCGGCTACAAGCCCATCGAGGACCCGCCCGAGGGACTCAACTGGGACGTGTGGGTCGGCCCCGCGCCGATGCAGCCGTACCACGACAACCTGGTGCACTACAAGTGGCACTGGTTCTGGGACTTCGGCACCACGGACATGGGCAACCAGGGCTCCCACGAGATGGACATCGCCATGTGGGGACTGAACAAAACGCTCCCCGTGCGCATCAGCGGCGTCGGCGGGCGCTTCGCCTACGAGGACCAGGCCGAGACGCCGAACACGCAGGTGACCACCTTCGAGTACGAGGACGGGAAGCTCCTGGTGTTCGAGGTGCGCGGCCACTACACGCACGATGAGACGGGGGTGAAGATCGGGAACATGTTCTACGGCTCCGAGGGCTGGATGCACAAGGACGACGGCTACAAGCCCCACTTGGGCCGGCGGGGCGAGGTCGAGGAGACCGAGTACGCCGAGGGCGAGCTGCCCGAGGTGGGCGGCAGCGGCGAGGGGAACAACTTCGAGAACTGGATCAGCGCCGTCCGCAGCCGCCGCCGCCAGGACCTGAACTCCGACATCCGCGGCGGCGCTCTCTCCGCGGCCCTCTGCCACCTGGGCAATGTCTCGTGCCGCCTCGGCCGCGAGCTGCGCTTCGACCCCGCCACCATGCAGTGCATCGGCGACGACGAGGCCAACGAGTACATGACACGGCCGTACCGCGAGCCGTACGTGGTGCCCGAGGAGGTGTAGGGGCCCGCTCAGCCAACGAGCTGTTCTGCGAACGCCTTCGCCTGCTCCTTGTGCTCGTCGGTCAGGTTGTCGGCAGACATCAGCCCGGGGACGACCAGCTCTGCGACGGCCTCGCACTTCCCGAACTCAATCATGCGCCGGAACATGGGCCTGATGAGATCCGTGTTGCCCTCCGCATCCGGCCCGCCGCACGTGACGAGCAGCCCGGCGCGCTTGCCCTCGACGTGTGACCTGTGCGTCGCCGGGTCGCCGAGGCCGGTTATGAGGCACAGATGGCGGTCCAGGAACGGCTTGAACTGCCCCGTGAAGCCCCCGCAGTACAGCGGCGTCGCGTAGATGGCGGCGTCCGCCTCGGTCATGCTCGCGAAGATCGCCTGCGCGTCGTCCTGCACGCTGCACACCAGCTCGTCCGGATCCTGCTGGCACGCGAAGCAGCTAATGCACCCCCCGAGCTCCTTGCCCGCGATGTGCACGTGCTCCACCTCGTGCCCGCCCGCCTGCAGCTCCTCCTCTATCCACCCGAGAAGGGTGGCCGTGCTGCCGTTCTCCCTGGGACTGCCCTGCATGCAAACGACTTTCATTCTTCGCTCCTTTCAACTGCGATGCGCTCGGCCCCGGGTCAGTCGTGGACGATGTAGATGTGCACGCCCAGCGGGGCGAAGCTGTCTTCGAAGCCGTCCCCGTCGAGGCGGACCGTGCGCTCCTCCTCGTACACCTCCACCTGGGCGCCGGCGGCAAAGCGGAACCGCACCCGGGCCGGCTCACGGGTTGTGTTCACGGCGAACACGTAGCGCACCCCGGCATGCTCCTTCGTCAGCGTCTGCACAGGGCCGCCTTCGAGGTCCTCGTGCGCGATGGGCTCCGCATCGGGGCCCACGATGGCCGGGGCCAGCTCCGCGAGCTGCCGGTTGGTGCGCTTCATCTCGGCCTGGAGCTCCTCCGAGATGTCGGCCTGGCGATACGGCTCCCAGCGGTGCGGGAAGTACCCGATGCCGGTGGCCCCGTTCACGATGGCCAGCCACACCATCGCCCGCAGCTCGTCGGCGCGCGCGCCCCGCGGATTGCCGATCTGATCGAGCCGCTCCTGGCTGACCCACCGCAGCTTCGTGGTGCACTCCAGGATGGCCCACACGGGCACCTTGTTACCCCCCAGCTCCCGCAGCTTCGCCGTCGCCGGACCGA
>JASFTE010000574.1:0-3852 GCA_050114035.1 Armatimonadota bacterium
TCCGTTACATCACCCGCCCGGCCTCGCCGCCAGGGCCCTTCGTGCATAGTCCAGGCTCGGACTACCGGAGCAATAGCACCAGTATACTGCTACCGATACCGAGCCCCACGAAGAGGCCGACGGGGACTTCTCGTGTAGTGCGGTCCCGGAGGCCCTCCCAGAAAATGCCTGTGAGTTGGCCTGCACTCGTCCACCGATGCCCGCACGCCTGGCAGTGATAACTCTATGTGTGGAACATGTCAACGAAGAGCAGCGGCACGAGCAGCACGGCGAGGCCACAGGCGCAGAGGGCGAGCAGGAGGATCACGATAGGTCAGAGCGCCGTGTTGCTCTGCGGGCGGTATATGTACACATGGGGCGAGTGACAGGACGGGCAGGTCATGCGCGTGGACCACGCGGCCGTCACTTGAAATACTCCTGATAGCGCGGGTCGCCATCGAGGTCGTTGAGCAGGCGGCTGATGCGCTTGATGCGCCAGGCGCGCTCTATCTCGTCGGGCGTGGGCGGGCCAGGCGGCCCCTCTGCAAGCGGCAGAAAAGAGCGGGGCAACTCGGTAATGGCGTCCTCTTTCGGCGGTGTCGGCGTATAGGGCCCGCGGGCCTTCATCCAGGCTATGGCCTCGGGGCTGACGGGCAGCGGCGCGGGCATCGGCATGTCGTGCGCCGCGAGCCACAGGTCGAGGTCGCCGTCGATGCGGATGGCCCCGGCGGCCGGCCCGTCCGGCTCCGCTCCCGCAGCATCCCCACCTCCACCTCCCCCGAGCACCCCAGCGAGACGCCGTCGCGGCCTTGCCCTTTGCCCGCAAGTCGAGTATAGATAGCCATGAAGGGCAACGGAGTCGCCCAACATACGCCAATTGCGAGGCGAGGTCGTGAAGCTCAAAGGCACAGCCCACAAATACGGCGATCACGTCGATACCGACGCCATCATCCCCGCCCAGCACCTGGACACCGTTGACCCCGCCGAGATGGCCGGCCACTGCATGGAGGACCTCGACCCGGACTTCGTCAACAAGGTCGAGACTGGGGACATCATCGTGGCCGGACGCAACTTCGGCTGCGGCAGCTCCCGCGAGCACGCCCCCATCGCCATCAAGGCCAGCGGCATCTCCTGTGTCATAGCCGAGAGCTTCGCCCGCATCTTCTACCGCAACGCCTTCAACATCGGACTCCCCATCTTCGAGTGCGCCGCGGCCGCCGAGGGGATATCCGGCGGCGACACCGTCGAAGTCGATGCCGACACGGGAGTCATCTCCGACCACACCACGGGAAAGAGCTTCTCGGCCCAGCCGCTGACCGGGCCAGTGGCCGAGCTCGTGCGGGCCGGTGGGCTCATTCCCATCGTGCGGCACAAGCTCCAGCAGCGCAGCTCGTAGAGCCAAAGGGCCCTCCGGGCCGGCCCGGAGGCAAGGGCGCCGTTGCCGGGAGCGCAGGCATCCTGCCTGCAAGCCGTGTCTCTTCCTAGTTCTCGGCCCTCGGGACTGATTGCCAGTGCCCCGCAAGCCGCACGTTGCCATCGTCGGACGCGTGGGCCACACCGAGAGCGAGGTGTACCTCTCGGGCCCCGCCGTAGCCGCCGCCTCCGCCGTCGCCGGCGAGATCGTCGGCCCGGCGGATGTGGCGTCGTGACAGGATGTAGGGGTGAGGGGGCTGACATCTCAGGAATAGGGCTGGTCGGAATTACGTCCCCGGATTTCCCTCCGCCGGCACCAGAGCACAGCGCCGGAAAGGCCTTGCCCCGCAGGGCGCCCGGCTATGGCGGGGCTCCGCCGACACCGATCCCACGGAGGGCGTCCTCGAGGGACATGTAGTCAATGTGATCGCGGCTCTCCGGCCAGCCCGCTCTGGCCACCACGTCGCGCACCGGGCCCTTCATCGCAGCATACGCGAAGGTGATGCGGCGGTGTGCATACGTCTCCATGAGCTTCTCCAGGGCATCGATGGCCACGCCGTCGATGTCGTTGACGCCGGACAGGTCCAGGACAATCCACCGCAAGTCGGGCCGCTCCACCACGGCGTGGCGTATTCGGTCTTCAATGAACGCCGTGTTCGCGAAGTACAGCGACGCGTCCACACGCAGGATGAGCACGTGCGGGTAGGTTGTCGCCGCCGGGTAACGGTCCACGTTACGGAAGACGGCCTCACGCCCCAGATAGCCGAGCTCCGCCGTGTGGGGGTGCGAGCTGCGCCAGATGAACAGCAACAGAGAGAAGGCGACGCCGAGCAGGATGCCCTGCTCGATGCCCACTGCCAGCGCCAGCGCGAAGGTCAGCACCAGCGTCCAGCCGTCAGAGTGCTTGATCTTGAACAGCCTCACTGCCTCGCGTGCGTCCACTAATCCGGTCACGGCGACGATGACGATGGCGCCCAGCACCGCGTTGGGCAGATGGTAGAACAACGGGGTCAGGAAGAGCAGCGTGAGGATGATGAGGGCGGCTGTCACGAGCGAGGCGACACCGCTGCGAGCCCCGCCCTGGTAGTTGACGGCGGTGCGCGAGAAGCCCCCCGTCACTGGATATCCCGAGAAGAGGGACGCACACACGTTCGCCAGGCCCAGAGCCCTGAGCTCCTGGTCCGAGTTCACCTTGTAGTTCTCTCTCGCCGCCACCCACTTGGCGACTGCGATGGACTCCATGAAGCTCACGAACACTATCGCGAGCGCGGCGGGTAGCAGCGCGCCCATTGAGTTGGGGCTGACCGCCGGCAGCGACAGCCCGGGAAGGCCCCGCGGCACGTCCCCGACGGTCTTCACCCCCAGCCGGTCCAGGTGCAGCGCGAAGGCTGCGAGCGTGCCAACTATGACCACAAGCAGTGCGGCGGGGAAGTGGGGCAGCTTGCGCCTGAAGACCGCCAGTATGAGGATGCTGACGGCGCCAATGCACAGCGTGATGGCGTTCGTCTCCGGGATGCGCTGGACGGTCCGGCGCGCCAGCTCAGGCACGGCCCCCCCACCGACCAGCTCGATACCAAGCACGTGCTTGACCTGACTCAGGAGGATGATGATCGCCGCCGCCGACGTGAACCCGCTGATCACGGCGTGCGACAGGAAGTTCACCACGAAGCCCAACCGGGCCAATCCCATCAGAAGCTGCATCCCGCCCACCATCAACGCCAGCGTCAGAACCAGTCCGATGTACTGCTCCGAGCCGGGCTCGGCCAGCGTGGAGACACGGGCAAGCACCAGCACGGAGATCATCGCCACCGGGCCAACCGCCAAGTGCCGTGAGGAGCCGAAGAGAGCGTAGACGATGAGGGGGAAGGTGGAAGCGTAGAGGCCGATGACGGGCGGCAGGCCGGCGAGCATGGCATAGGCCATTGCCTGCGGCACGAGCATAACACCGACGGTCATGCCCGCCGAGAGGTCGCCGCGGAGGTCGGCTCGCGGATACACGCGGAGCCAACGCAATGCTGGAACTACGCGCTCAAGCACAGGTTTCCCGATCGCAGGACCGCGATGGCTCTACGGCGCCGCCTTGTCAAGCCACCACAGGAATGCCCCGATGCCGACCGCAAAGGGAGCCGCCACGATCCACGCATTGACCCTCAGAAGCTGTGGGAAGGTCAGCTCGCCGAAGTCGCCCTTCGTGAAGATCCCAGCCTCGAGCCTTGGGTAGAGCGCCGCGAGGAGGCTGGCGCCGATGAGCATGCCTACCACGCCACCACATAGGGCGTCGAGGGCCCCGCGCCCCACTGCCCCGGCGACGGTGCCCGGGCAGTAGCCCAACACACCAAAGCCCACCCCGAAGATGAGACCGCCCACCAGCGTCGAGCCAGCGGAACCGGGCTTGGGGTGCAGTTGCGCGATTCCGAGGCTCCGGAGGAGGTGCACCCCGATCATGCCGGTCGCCGCAGC
>JASFTE010000575.1:0-3847 GCA_050114035.1 Armatimonadota bacterium
CGAGCTCCTCCCGTAGGAGCTTGATGCAGTCGATTGTCCCGAAGCCGTGCGCGGGCCGGCCGCCGATGAATCCGAAGTCGCCGACGCCGTCCAGGTCGCAGTCGGGGGCGCGTCGCTTCACTGTCTGGTCGGGCATGCCTTCGAGGGGCTGGGTACCGAAGGTCAGGTTGAACTTCGTCACATCGAGCTCTGCCCCGTCCAGGTACCGAGATCCCGCCTCCGCATTCAGCGTCTTGATCTCCTCCGCCAGCCACTCCGCGAACCACGCGGCGAAGTTGCGCCCCTCCTCGTCCCGCGGGCACTGCCGTGCCAGGTTGTACGACCAGTACCAGGCCGGATTCCCGTACTTCATCTTGCAGTGCGGCGTCGCCATCGCCCCGGCCGCGAATCGCCTGGCCTCCGTCTCGTACTTCCCGCGCTGGACCGTCAGCACGTTGTTCGCCTCGTCGATCGCCTCCACGAACACGACCTCCGACTCCCGCCACAGGCCTGGCTCCACCAGCGCTCCTGCTAGCCAGAGGCGCAGGTCGTCCCCAACACTCAGCCGCGACGCATCTGCGACGTGTACTTGCATCTCCTCCGCCCCCACCGGACGCGCGATCTCAGTGCCAGGGTAGTACAGCCAGTGCCCGGGGAAGATGCCCTCCGGATCGTACGGTCCGAACTCTTGCCCCGGCGACATCCGTGAGCCCTCCAGCGGCCGCACCGCTGCGAAGTGATCCACGTGCACGAGCACGGGCATGCGTGGCTTACGCCGCTTCAGCTCCTGCATCACGGGCAGGAGCACCCGATACTTCTGCCGCGCCGCCTCGTTCAGCAGCTTCAGCGAGATCGCATCGAAGGGCTCGACGGCCCCAACCGCCTCATCGACCGGCATCTCCCGCAGCGCCCTCTCCGACCGAAAGAAGATCGTCCGCGGAAATCCCGGCGACAGATCAATGCCCGGCTCGGCCACCGTCGCCGCCTGCACGACCGCGATGGCGAATACACAAGCGTGCGACATAGTGGCGTGTCTCCTAATTCGGGCAGATTCGCCTCATTCTTCGGGAAAGACGTTGACATCGGGCGAGTTGTCCCAGTGGTCCGGCTGGGGTGGCTGGACGGTCTGGCACCATTTGACGAGGGCACCGCGGTCCCGCTGCCGCCGCGCCATCTCCCGCTTGGCCCGGTACGGGTCCCAGCCCTTCAGCACCCGGTCGTGGAGGTGCTCCCGCACATCGCGGCATGCCGGATCGTCCGCTCGGTCGTTGACCTCGTGCCGATCCTCGTCCAGGTTGAAGAGCTGCGGCTCGAAGCCCTCGTAGTGGTTCAGCTTCCACGGGCCCCGCCGGAGCATCCGCATCGGCGGGTCGTCCCCGTGGTTGCACAGCTCGGAGAACGCCTCATCGCGCCACGCGACACCGTCGTCTCCCCGGGCCACCGGCAGCAGGCTCTGCCCCGCTGACGCCGGCAGCGGCTCCGCGCCGGCCACATCGGCCACCGTCGAGGCGATGTCCACCAGGCTGACCACCTCGCTCCGCGTCTCGCCCTCAGGCACGTGGCCGGGCCACGACACGATGAGCGGGACGCCGGCCGATGCCTCGTAGCAGCTGCTCTTCCACCACATCCCGTTCTCCCCGGCCGACTCCCCATGATCGCTCGTGTAGATGATGACCGTGTCGTCCGCGTACCCGGCGTCCCCCAGCGCCTCCAGCAGCCCGCCCACGATCCCGTCGAAGTACTCCACGATGCCGTAGTACCCCGCCCTCGCGGCCCGGATCTCATCCTCCCTCAGGTCGCAAATGCCCCGCCGCTCCCGCCACTGCTGCACCGCCGGATTCAGGCTCTCGTAGTACCCCGGCGGGATGCTCGGCATCTCGACGCACTCGTGGTAGTAGTGGTACAGCTCCGTGGGCGCGATGAACGGGCAGTGCGGCAGCACCGTCCCCACCACGAGACACAGCGGCCGCTCCTCCCCACTCCCCGGCCGCCCACGCAGATACTCGCCGCACGCACCCAGCACCGCATCATCGTAGGCCTGATATGCCGTCCGCCCCGGCCCGGCCACCTCGACGGCCGGGCGCGTCTGCCCGGTGCTCCCCTTCGGGATGCCGCCCAGATTCGGCCCCCTCCCGCCAGGATGGTGCGAGCTCACATCCCCGATGATCCGACTCTCGAACCCATGCCGTTGATCCGGCCCCACGAAGTGCATCCGCCCACCGAGCACCACCTCGTACCCCGCCCCTCCCAGCGTGTGCGCGAAGGTCGGGATATCGGACGGGAGCGTGCAACTGTTCGTCCAGGTGCGGATGTCGGAGCAGTGGCGGCCGGTCATGAGAGTCGCTCGCGACGGGACGCAGAGGGGCGAGGCGCAGTACGTGTTCTCGAAGCGCACGCCGCGGGCGGCCAGGGCGTCCAGATGGGGCGTACGCACCACTGAGTCCCCCGCACAGCCGATCACGTGCGGGCTGTGCTGATCGGACACGATGAGCAGGATGTTGGGCCGGCTGGGCATGTCTGCACCTCCAGGCGGGCTAGAACGACTTGGCTTTCTTGAGGGCAGCGAGGGAGGCTTCAGCCAGGGCGTCGCCGGCGTCCGGGGTGATGCCGAGGCCCTTGTGATGGATGCGAGCGGTGACCTCGTAGCCGCCGTCGGCGAAGGCCTCGCGAATGGGGATGTAGCCATGGGCGCCGTTGACGTGGCTGAGAGGTCTCGTGAGGCCGAAGGGCGAGCCCTCGCGGACGGCCTCGCCGATCTCGAAGAACACCTCGGACGGGTACCCCACGAGGGCAATGTCGTTCATGGTGACGACGGCGATCTCGTAGGTGAGGCTGGCGCTCGTCTCGCCGATGGCGGCGAGCTCGTGGCGGGCCTTGGCGTGGTCAATGATGCGCTTCACGCGCCAGACACTGAGCTCCTCCTCCGCCTCGCCGTGCTCGGCGCGGCCCAGGAGCGCCTCGGCCTCCTTGAGGTCGCGCTCAGCCTCCTCCAACGGCGGGACGGGATCCAGTGGCAAGGCGACCTCGTGCCGGAGGCTGCCGAGCGTGACGTCGCCCGTGGGGGCCGCGGCCTCCGTGAGACCCTGGACGACCGCGGCCCCCAGCCGCGCGCCCAGCATGTCCACGTGGGCGAACTCGCCGCGGGGATGGGCGTTGATGTTGCCGCAGCAGCCGTTGAGGAACCCGGCGATGCAGCCGGTGTTGCGCTCCACAAATGCCTCCGCGGCGCCGCCCAGGTCGCCGGAGATGAGGTAGTTGTCCGAGCCCATGGTGACGTTGTGGACTGCGTGGGCGAGGAGCACGCCGATCACCTCGCCGCTGTCATCGTCGAAGCGGAAGATGTCCACGTGCCGGTCCACCGGGCCGTCGGGATTGACGCCGAGGATGATGGCGCCGTCCGCCGTCCGCTCGCGCCGGTTGACGCCGCACTGGACCTCTCGTCGGGCGATGCTGAGCGCGGCGGGCCTCATGGCCTCGCGGGCCTCGTAGATAGCCCCGGAGATGATCGCGTAGAGGGCCTCGATGTAGCTCCTGAGCTCGGAATCCTCCGCGTAGCGCGTGCTCGGCCCCGAGTGTGTGTGGCTATTGGCGATGAAGAGCGCCTCGGGCGGCAGCCCGGTCTGTTCGGCGGCGACTTCCTCGAAGAGCTTCATGCCGGTCTGGCACATGTCGATGAGGTCGCAGCTCACGATGGCGAGCGGTGTCTGGCCGTCGTCCAGATAGAAGGCGCGGACGAAGAGGTCGTCGTGGACCCCGACGGCGCCGTGCTTGCGACCGGCGTAGCCAGACATGGGACAGCCGACGGGCGGTGTGACGTTGGCTTTGGCTGCGCCGACCTTGAGTTGTGGCATGGGAGGTCCTCCGTGTG
>JASFTE010000576.1:0-3846 GCA_050114035.1 Armatimonadota bacterium
TGAGCCTGCCCTTGATGGTGTCCACCCACTGGGCGATGACGGCCTCGTTCATCGGATTGTTGAGCTCCCACACGTGCTGGCGCTCATCGTTGATCATCGCGATCCCTATCGGCGTGCTGCGCATCGCTAGGTCACCTCATCGCCCGGCCATCGCGGTGGCCAGTGGTTAGTGGGCAGTAGTCAGCAACGGCCCGTCGGCTCTACTGATCTTTGGCCGCGCGGGCGGTGAGTCCTTCATTCGGCCGAATGGCTCTTTTCCTGAGTCGTGGTGTTCGTGATAGCGATGGGCGTGCCTTTGCCCTTCTCGGTCGCTTGTCGGACGCTCCTGGGCTGTGCAACTGGTGCCCGGGGAGCAAGGTGACCGCCATTTGGCGGGCGAACTTGCCGATGCAGCCAAGCTGCCGTGTGCGGCTGCTCACAGAGTCGCGGTGACGATCGCGTCAGCAGCCTCCAGGGGCGGCAAGACACACCGTGGGGCCTCGAGCCCCACGAGGGACCAAGGGGAGGGACACGAATGTACGCCTCACGAGTTGCTGCCCGCGTAGCCTTTGCGCCTCTGTGTATAGCCCTCTTCGCCGCATCTGACCTCGCCCCATGTCGGGCCCAGCAAGCCGAGAACCCGTATCGCGCCACGCCGGAGGACGTCAAGAGGAAGTTCAGAGAGTTATTGGACGCGCAGAAGACACCCATCCGGACAGTCGATGCAGCACACGCCCGCTCACCGGCCTCCCTGACCCCTCCGACTCGCCTATATGAGCTCGAGCAGGAGATCACCTTCAACGTCCTGGACTACGTTGTGCTCGGCCCGGAGGACGGCCAGATTACGCTCATCGGCCACCGTGACTCACGGTTCGCCGGCCCCAGAATCCCGTACCTGCAGCACCTGGCCACACTGCTCGAGTACCCTCGCCCTGAGTTCTCCCTCGAATGGACTCCGGAGTCTGAGAGGCGGGTGGACCAGCTCCTGCGCCGCATGGATTCCGACGCCGAGCTGGAGAAGGTCCTGGCCAAGTGGACAGAGGCACTCGACGCCAACGAGCGCGTAACCACCGCCGGCCGCTGGCTGCTGCCGCTCGTCGGAGTGCGGCCAACTCCCGGCGGCACGTGGGACACACTCGAGCGGCACGAGATCGCCGCGCAGATGCTCACGGCCGTAGGCAAGCCCGACGCCGCCACCATCATGCGGAGCTTCGTCGCTATCGGCAAGGCAACCAAGCGGGGCACACCGGAGTCCGAGGTACAGGACCACCTTCGCGCCGTCTTGACTGCCACGGACGCCTGGCCGGCGGTTCAGGAGGCCCAGCAACAGGTCGCCGCCGGCGTGTGGTCCGAGCAGGAGGCCCTCGCCAAGTGGATGCGCGTAATCGTCGTGGGGGTGGACGAGGCCTTCGAGCTGGCGAGAGCGCCGCTCACCGCCGTGTTCGACCAGTGCATGAACCGCGGTATGGGACCCGAGGCAGCCTTCGACGCTGCCACCGTCGGCGAGCTGAACCGTCAACTGGGCCCCGTCGGGGCGCAGGCGATGACCACCCTCATCAACCGCCACGATCAGATCATAGTCCCCCCTCATCTCATGGGTTTGACAGTCGGCACACAACTGGAGGTGGCGCCCAAGTACCTGGACGTTGACGGGCACTCTCAGCTCGCCCGTGCCATGTTTGAGGCCGACTACGCCGCCAAGTACTTCATCAACACGCCCGAACTCGCCGACGCGATCCCCGGATACGAGACCGAGTTCCTATTCAGCCAGAAGCGTCCCGGGCGATCCACATCCGGCCCGCGCACCGCATCGCATCGTCTCTGGATCTCTGTGGGCAAGCTCGACCTGGCCCAGTCCCCCGACGGCAACACGCTTCAGACCCGCGGCGCCACCATGCGCATCAACACCCGCGAGCTCGACGCTCGCGGTCGGAGCCTGCCCGGCACCATGGGCGACTACGAGAAGATGCTGACCGGGCTGTACGATGAGCTCGCCGGCGAGTTCCCCGTGCTGCACGAGGTGCGCGAGGCCGGGAAACTCGCTGCCGCGGCCCAGTGGATCAACGCCCGGGAACCCGGCACCAAGCTCCCCAGGCAGGGACACGAGAGCTGGCAGGACGACGGCAAGATGCCCGGCGCCGTCTACTTCGCGTGGTTCCCCAACGCGCAGCGCGGGCAGGTCGTCGCCGCAATGAGCGCCGTCGGCGGCGTCTCGCTCGTCTCGCCCGGACCTGCCCGCATCACCGACGCCATTCCCACCGACTCCTCCGTCGTGGTCCTCCCGGAGGGCGACCTCACGGTGACCCCGCAGGTGTACAAGAACGAGACGCTCTCCAGGATGCTCCGGCGCAAAGTCGAGGTCCCCGTGCCGCGACCCGTGGGCTGGGTGACCCGGGCCACCAAGGGCAAACGCACCCTCGAGGCCCTTTCCGTCATCTCCACCGCTTCAGCTCAAGAGACCGCCGACTCCCTTGCGCTCAGGCACAAGCTGGAGCAGGCCCGCGCCATCGCCTCCCAGCTCGCGCTCACCGAGCGCGCCATCAACGCCATCACCCAGCAGAATCCCAACCGACAGGCCGACTTCGCACAGATGGAAGCGCAGTTGGAGCAGGCACACGATGAGTTCATCCAGAGCTCCATCGACATCGTCTCGCAGGGCCTCCTCGACGCTCACTCGCTGCTGAGGGACAAGTACGTCTACCGGCGCACCGGCTTCCTCGGCGACGTCGCCAACAGCATGGTTGACGCCAAGGAAGCCCTCGACGCCGTTCAGGGCAAACTGACGAACATCCAGACGCAGCTCGACCGCGCCCGGACGCTGGCGGGCGAAGACAGGGAGCAGGCTATCCAGGCCCTCGTGGACTTGCAGAAGGAGCTCATCGAAGCAGCCGATCTGAGCGGCACCGGTCCGCTGGCGACGGCGCTCCGGCCGCTGCAGAAGACGGTCAACTTCGTCGGCAAGGTTGAGGCGGCGATAGGCGTCGTCCGACCCTTCGTGGTCCTCGAGAGCGCGAGGCGTCGCATCAAGACTCTGGACGCGCAGACAGATGCGGAGCTGGCCTCCCTGCGCGACGACCTGCTCCCGCTCCAGCGACAGCTCTCAGACCAGCTCGACGAGGTGCTTAAGGACCCGGCCATAAGCAAGCTCATCGCGGCGCCGAAGTGACCGCTGCGAGCGGTCCACTCGACCTCGCACCATTGCGCTCCGTGACGGCGCGGGCGATCCGGCACTGACTGTGTTCCGAGCGCCTTACTTGCGGCCGCGGGCCCTGGCCCAGCAACTGCCTCAGGGGGAGTCCACATGGGACCAGAGATCAGCCATCCGGACTTCGGCACTGTCAACTATGCGGTTATCTTTCTGTATCTCGTGGGCATGCTGGTCGTGGGCGGCTGGTTGGCGCGGCGGATCAAGGGCACGCGGGGCTTCTTCATCGCCGAGGGGAAGCTGCCGGCATGGCTGGTGGGGCTGTCGCTGCTGGGAACGTACCTCTCGGCGCTCACCGTGATGGCCCTGTCGGGTATCGCCTTCGGGC
The DNA here is from genome assembly GCA_050114035.1 of Armatimonadota bacterium. Lineage (GTDB taxonomy): Bacteria > Armatimonadota > Zipacnadia > JAUWAU01 > JAUWAU01 > JAUWAU01. The sequence goes on from JASFTE010000576.1 coordinate 3,513, forward strand.
CGGCCGACTGGACGTGGACGATCCAGTTGCCCTTCCTCGTCCTGACGGCCGTCGTCATCACCGGATTCGTGCTGCCCCGGTACCGGGAGGCGGGCGTCATCAGCGTGTACCAGTACCTGGAGCAGCGCATTCACGTCTCGGCGCGGACCCTTGCCGCCGCCTGCTTCCTGGCGCTTCAGGTCGGTCGCATGGGGCTGGTGCTGTTCCTGCCGGCTCTGGCCTTCCACATCATCACCGGCGCCGACCTCGCTCTGACCATCGTGGTGATGGGCCTGGTGGTTACCGTGTACACCGTCCTGGGCGGCATCGAGGCGGTCATCTGGACCGACGCGGT
>JASFTE010000577.1:0-3844 GCA_050114035.1 Armatimonadota bacterium
CCCTGCAGCAGGCCGATGAACGAGCGGCCGCACAGATCATCGGGCGCGGGCGTGCCCGTTGCCGCGAGCACCGTCGGGAGGATGTCCACGTTGCTGAGCAGCTCGGCATACGCGCGGCCGCCGGGGAAGCCCTCCGGCCAGCGCATCAGCAGCGCGGTGTTGATCCCCGGGTCGTACAGCGTCGCCTTCGCCCGGGGGAACGCGATGCCGTGATCGGTGGTGAACATCAGCAGCGTGTCGTCCCGCAGGCCGGCTTCGTCGAGCGCGCTCACGATGGCGCCAACGGCCGCGTCCATGGCGCGGATGGCGCCGTGGAACATGGCGAGGTCCTGCCGCGCGCCCGGCGTGTCGGTCAGGTATGCCGGCACCCGGACATCAGCCGGGGCGTCGGCGTCGTACTTGTCCCAGGCGCGATGCACCTCAAAGAACCCCACGCGGGCGTAGAACGGCTCCGCGTCCCTGGGCCGCGCGCGGAGGAAGTCGCAGACCTGCTCGGACACGGGGCGGCAGCCGTTGCCGATGGACCGATCCTGAAGATGCTGGAAGCCGAGCCGGCGGATGTTCTTCACCTCGTGCTGCAGGCCGAACAGGTGCGTCTCGTAGCCGGCCTCCCCGAGCATCTGCGCCAGCGTCACGTTGTCGCCGGGCAGGTCCCAGTCCAGATTCACCAAGCCCATCAGGCCGTTCACGTGGGGGTGTTTGCCGGTGATGATGGCGCCGCGGCTGGGGCTGCAGAAACACGCCGTGGCGAACTGGCGGTCGAGGCGCACGCCCTCGTCGGCCAGGGCGTCCAGCGCGGGCGTCCGGACGGAGTCCTCCCCGTAGCACCCCAACCGGGTGCCCAGGTCGTGCACAACGATGAGCAGGACGTTCGGGCGCTTGCCGTCGCTCAAACTGCCTCCGCCTTTCGGTGTCGGCCGTCGGGGCTGCGTGTGCCGCTACTGCACCGGGAAGCCCGTGTCTCGCAGCCAGCGGTCCATCTCGGCGCTGAGGTCCGCCTTGGCGGCCGCATACCCGGCGCGGCCGGCGAGATTCTCCGTCTCGCCGGGATCCTCGGCCAGATGATAGAGGAACTCGTTCTCCGGCGAGTACCGCACGTACTTCCACCCCTGACCGCGGATCATGAAGGAGCCCGGGGTCCCGGGCCGGACCTCGCGCCGGCCCTCGGGATGCACGCGAACGCGCTCGCTGAATGTGTAAGGGTACGGCACCTCGTCGATGGCATCCATCAAGACCGGCGCCAGGCTCCGGCCCTGGACATTGTCCGGGACCGGCTTGCCGAGGAGCTCGAGGATCGTGGGCATCATGCCCGTGAGACATGCGGCCATGTCAGACCGCCCTGGCTGCAGCTTGCGCGGGTAGCGAATCAGCAGGGGTACTCGCGCCACCTCGTCGTAGAAGGCGCTCGTGCTCTTCCACACCATCCCGTGTCCGCCCATCATGTCCCCGTGGTCGGCGGTGAAGATCAGGACCGTATCATCGGCCTGTCCGGTCGCGTCGAGGGCCTCCAGCACACGGCCGACCTGGTCGTCGATCAATGCCACCATGGCGTAGTAGACCCGCAGGAACTCGCGCAGGCCGGGCTGGCCGAGGTCGGCGACGATGCGCCGCGACCACTGCTTCTCGAACAGCGGCTCGTGGTTCTGCCAGTTCGCCGGGAGCTGGATGGCATCCGGCGGGAAGCGCTCGTAGTACGGAGACGGCACGATGTTGGGATCGTGCGGCGCGATGAATGAGCACGTCACCATGAAGCGTTCTTGCCCGAGAGCCTTGAGCCGATCCACGGTGCGATCCGCGATCCGCACGTCCAGGTGGTCCTTCAGGGGCAGCTTCAGCCGGCCCATCTTCGTGATGAACCCGGCGAACCGCTGGTCCTTCCAGCGATCGCCCAGCCCGTCCACGGCCCTCTGCAGCTCCGGAGCCACCTCAACCGGCAGCGCGCACGCGTACCACGGCATGAACCCGTCGGGATCCGCTGCTCGGACCCGCTCGAAGGTCTCGGCCATCTCCTGGACGTAGTCCCTGGTGTCGTACGTGTCGGTGTAGTAGGGCAGGGGCTCTCCCCGCAGGTGCCACTTGCCGTAGTGGTGCGTGGCGTACCCGGACTCGTGGAGGATCCTCTCGGTGGTGACGTCCTCGGGCGTGATGCCCGCCTGCCGGCCCGGGCGGCAGTTGGCGACGATGCCGTGGGCGTGGGGGTAGAGGCCGCTGACGATGGAGCCCCGGGTCGGCGAGCAGAAGGGCGTGGGGCACGTGGCCTGGTCGAATTGCACGCCCTCGCGCGCGATCCGGTCGATGTTGGGCGTCGGGACCGCGCCGCCGTAGCAGCTCAGGCAGCTCGCGGCGAGCTGGTCGCACATGATGATGAGGACGCTGGGCTCGCGGTCCGGCCCGGCGCCCTCGGCTCCCACCGGCCTGCGCCCGATCAGTGAGGCGCCGGCGGCCGCGGCTCCGGTGCGTCTGAGGAAATCTCGTCGGGTCTCACGCTGCATGCTGGGTGGCTCCCGGTTTGCGCCCGCTCATACCGGACCCACGCATCGGGTCTCCCCGCGTGTTCCGCCCTGGGGGCGGTCGCTCCTTGTTCACGAGGCCACACTTCCGCCGACAGCCGCGGGAAGTGCCGACCCGCCGACAACGCTTCTTCCCAATCAGTGCCCTCCGTGCTATCCTGGTCCGGAGGCATGGTACGGCACCACTCTGGCTGCCTCGATCGCGCTTGGAGATGGGCGTCCACCCGTACTTGCGGGAGGCATTGGCTGTGAGACTGCCGGGATGTGTGCTCGTGGGTGCTCTGCTGAGCGTGCCACGGCCGTCACAAGGCGCTGTGACCGTTATGGTGGACGGCGGGGTGAAGTACCAGACGATAGAGGGATTCGGAGGAAGCGACGGCTGGCTGTTTGCGCCTCCGTCTGAACACGCGAGAATCTTCGACGACCTTGGGCTGAGCATCCTCAGGATCCGGATGCTCCGCTACACCGAGGCCACCCCGGACAAGCCCGGCGACGAGGCGGCGGACAACGACAACGACGACCCTTTCGTCATCAATTGGGACGGCGTCAACAAGTGGGCCTTCGACGCGTATGCCCCGTACCTGAAGGCCGCCAAGAGACGGGGGGCCATGGTCATCGGCACCATCTGGTGTCCGCCGGCCTGGATGCTGAGCGAGAACCTCGCTGAGACGCCCGACAACTCATTCAAGGATGGCTACGAGGAGGAACTGGTCGAGTTCATCCTTATCTGGGTGAAGGGGATGCAGCGCTACCACGACGTGCACATCGACTCCGTGAGCGTCCAGAACGAGCCGAACTACGGCAACACCAGATGGCCGACGTGCAGATACAGCGCTGCGAAGCTGCGAGACATTATCAGACTGCTGGGAGCGCGTTTCGAGACCGAAGAGGTCACCACAGAGATCCACTCGCCCGATGTCAACAGCCTGAACGGCTTCGCCACCTACGCCGACACCATCTGCACAGACCCCGTCGCCAGCAGGTATGTGGACCGCCTGGCTACTCACAGTTACGGCGAGAGGTTCTGGGACCCGGACAGCGCCATCAGCAAGTGGGCACGAGCGCGAACGCTCGCGGACAAGTACGGCAGGCAGCTCTGGGAAACGGAGTACTGCAACGACGGAGGCAACATGGGTACGTGGGCTGAAGCACCGGTGCTCGCCCAGCACCTGCACAATGCCCTCGTCCACGGGCACGTTTCGGCGTGGCTTACGTACGAGATCTACAGGAATCCGGGCGCGGGTGCTGCCGCACTGATCACCGAAGACGGGCCGACTCCGAAGTTCTATGCCATGAAGCAGTACTTCCGCTACGTTCGGCCGGGAGCAGTGCGG
>JASFTE010000578.1:0-3843 GCA_050114035.1 Armatimonadota bacterium
CCGCGACAACGTGGGCCGCGACACCCCACTGCACCTGTCGGTGTTCTTCCCCACCTACAAGATGCTCTCCGTCCCGCACACGCCCAAGGACACGCTGCGCAACCTGCGCAAGGTCGCCTACGACGATGGTTTGCGGTACGTCTACGTGGGCAACATCCCGGGCGACCCGGCCGAGTCCACGTACTGCCCGAAGTGCAAGATGAAGGTCGTCAAGCGCATCGGCTACAGCCAGACCAAGAACACAGGCCTGGACATCAAGACCGGCAAGTGCGTCTACTGCGGCCTCAAGATCCCCGGCATCTGGTCCGAGCAACTGCTGTAGGGCGAGATCGTGGTGGGGCCTCCCACACCCGCGATCGGCCCACCCTTCTCCGCAACGCACGCCAATGGATCGCCGATATTTCCTCAAAGCCGCCGCCGCTCTCGCCGCCAGCGGGCCTGCAGCCGCCGGAGGGCCCCGCACGCGCCCTCGTGTCGTCATCGGGCGGGATCCCTTGGCCCAGTCCGAGGACCCGACAACGCGCCGCGGCGCCATCGCCGACCTCGTACACCGCACGGTGAAGGAGGCCCTGCAGTCGGCCACTCCGGCGCAGGCGTGGAAGTCGCTGTTCACGTCACGCGACACCGTGGGGATCAAGGTCAACTGCCTCGCGCCGCAGCTCGCACCGCACCGCGAGCTCGTGGAGGCCATCGTCGAGGGGCTGCAGGGCGCCGGCGTGCCCCCGCACCAGATTATCGTCTTCGACAAGGAGAATCGCGACCTGCTCCAGGCCGGCTACGAGATCGGCCACGACCCGGCGCGCTATCAGTGTTACGGCACCCTCGGCGACGACGAGTGCCCCGGGTATGAGGAGCGCGTGACGATGCTGAACGACACGGGCGTCCGGCTCTCCAAGATCGTCACGCGCCAGTGCACCGCCATCATCAACGTGCCCGTCGTCAAGGACCACGACTACGCCGGCATCACCGCCGCGCTCAAGAACCACTTCGGCTGCATTCACAACCCCGAGGACTTCCACATGCAGCGCTGCGACCCGGCCGTGGCCGACGTGAACACCGCCCCGGCCGTCCGCCGCAAGGAGCGTCTCGTGGTCGTTGATGCCATCCGCGTTCTCTACGACGGTGGCCCGTCCTTCAAGCCCGACGCCATCTTCGACTACAACGCGGTCTTCGCCGGGACCGATCCGGTGGCCATCGATGCGGAGGTGGCGGCGTTGATTGACATCATTCGCGAGATGGAAGGTCTCGAGCCCATCGAGGGGTCCAAGCGCGCCCCCCTCCACATCGCCACGGCCGCCCGCTATGCTCTGGGGGTGTCCAAGCTCGACGCCATCGGCCTCGTCGAGTTCGACGTCCCCCGCTAGCATCTCACCGTGTGGCACGGGTTGCTCGTCAACCCGTGCGTCCCATGCTTGCCCTCAACGCAACGAGGCATCCCCCCGGCACACACACCACCGCCGCCACAAGACACGCCTGCGCCATCCCCAGCACCGGAACGAGCACCGTTCCCGCCACGAGGCCGCCGCCACACGCCCCGATCAGGTCCGCTGCATACAGCGTTCCGGCCGCGCCGCCTACATCTCCCCCATCGCCCTCCGCACGCTCTGCCTGCGCCTCGAGCTGCGCCCGTCCGGCCAGCGGGAACGCGGCGCCCACGAGCGAGCCGGCCGCTGCCATGAGCACAGGGAAGAGGATCTGCACCCCGATGAGCGCGCCGGGCCGGGAGCTGGCGCCAAGGGCTTCCACGAGCTGGGGTGCCAGCACCGCCGCATACCCGACGATGCATGCCTGAATGACCACCAGCACCCACAACGGCTGCCGTACGCCACGGAGCCGCCGCGACATCCACGAGCCCCCCGCCGCAAGTCCCAACATGAAAGCCCCAGTGAGCAGCCCGATCTTGTGATACACGGATCCACACAGCGCCTGGAAGGCGAGCAGCAGCGCGATTTGCAGCACCATCCCGGCGAAGCCCACGCTCGCCATGAGCACCGGCACGTACACCCGATCCGCCGCCCGGTGCCGCACGAACGGCGCCAGCCCCGCGAGCAGCGCCCCCGCTAGCAGCACAACGTGCCACAGCCGCAGCCGTCCCAGCGCATCGAACACGCGTCTCGTCCCCGGCCCAAACCACGCGGCCGACAGCCTCTGCCTGTAGTAGTACCCTCGCGGCTGCAGGTCGGTGTTGAGCTCCACCTCCGGCGCATCCCGCAGCGCTCCGTCCACGTATGTGATTCGATTCTCCTGCATCCGGTCCATGAGCAGGCTCTGAAAGACCGACGTCTCGATCCCTCGGCCCCATACTCGTCCGAGAAGGGTCAGGGCATCGCGCGTCAACACGCCCTGTTGCCGCGCCCCCATTATCAGCATCGTCTCCCCCGGCACCCCGGCCACCTCGGCAAACGCCCGCTGCATCGTTCGATACACACACGCATCGAACGCCAGCAGCGCGCTGTCCAGGTAGTCCGGCGACGACGTGATCGCGCAGCAGAACACGCCCTCCTCGCTCATCGCCCTGCGCACCTCGCCGAAGAACTCCTCGCTGTAGAACCGGCTGAGCTGCGTAGTGAACGGGTCCGGCAGCGCGACGATCACCACGTCGTATGCTGGCCCTGTCCCTTCACCCTCGACCCCTTTGCCGGCCTTTATGAACGCCCGTCCGTCCGTCACATGTACCCGCACCGCTGGATCGTCCAGCGCCGCCGCCGCCTCCGCCGCCCAATACTCCCGCCCCAGCCGCACCACCCACTCGTCGAGTTCCACATAATCCACCCGATCAGGCCCATGCTTCAGGATCTCCGCCAGCTTCCCCCCGGCGCCGCCGATGAGCAGCACTCGCCGCGGCCGGCGATGCTGCAGCATCGCCATGTGCGTCATCCACTCCGCGTTGACCGGGTCGGGACTGTCGAACATCAGCAGCCCGCTGGCAAAGAAGCTGTGCACGCTCCCTCGTCGCGTCACGGCCAGCGAGCCATAGGGGGTGCGCGCATGCGCCACCAGCTCCTGACCCCGCCACCGGACCCGCATCATCGCCCCATCGATCCGCTCCATCCAGCCTGCAAGCGCCGGCACCAGCAGCACGATGAGGACCCGACTTGCCGTCACCGCCCCGACGCGGAAGCGCGGGGCTCCCATCTCCTGGTGCGCTGCCCACAGCAACCACAGGGCCCCCGCGGCCGCCGCCACCCCGGCCAGCGCCGCGTGCGTCATCCCACTCACCCGATACACGAGCGCAAAGCTCAGCAGCGCCCCGGCCCCGAGATGCCCGACTGCATCCCACACATACGCTCCCCCTATCGCCTCTCCCCCGCCTACCTGCCCTCCACCCTTCCCCTTTCTCCTTGCCGCCGCATACACCCGACACCCCAGCACGAACTGCAGCCCCTCCACCACGCACACCGGCGCCATCACGACCACGATGCACGCGATCATCGGCACAAGCCCGATCAGCTCCCCCTCCGTCCCCGGCAGCAGCTTCGCCAAGCCGTTGAGCCATGGCAGCGCCACCGCCTTGGCGCTCACCCATCCCTTCAGCCCGACAACGGTCGCCGGAATCGCTCGCGCACACGCAATCTGCCCGATGAGCAGCACCGGCGTGACCATCAGGAGGACACCAAACGCCAAAACGGGAGGACCATTGGGGGGACCATCGCGCCCGCCAACTCGCGCCACCACCGCGCTCCCCACCGCCACCCACAGCAGCCAGCTCCCAAGCAGGAGCCCCACGCAGATCTCGTCCCCGTAGAACACATCCAGCAGCTCACGGGCCATCAGTACCTGCGCCACACCGGCCATCAGCCCGGTGAGCACCAACGCTGCCGCCGCTGCCCTCAGCATGCCCTC
>JASFTE010000579.1:0-3838 GCA_050114035.1 Armatimonadota bacterium
TGAGCCACTTGGCGCCGCCGAAGCGGTTGGCGCGGATAAGGGGGATATCGCCCATCTCGCCGTTGCGGATCTTCTCAATCAGCGCATGCCGCGCGGGTGAGTGGCGGCACTGCAGGCCAGCGGCGATCTTGAGGTTCTTCCTCTTGGCCTCCTCGCCCGCCCGAAGCAGCCGGTGCAGGCCGGCCGGGTCCGAGGCGAAGGGCTTCTCCATGAAGACGTTGATGCCCTTGCTGATGGCGTACTCCACGTGCACGGGGCGGATGTAGGCGCGCGTGGTGCACATGGCGATGTCGCCGGGGCGGAGGATTTCGATGGCGCGGCGGTAGGCGTCGAAGCCGAGGAACTTGCGGTCCTCGGCCACGTCGATCTGGTCGCCGAACTTCTCGGCGAGGTTCTTGAGGGACTGCTCCATGCGAGTCTCGAGCAGATCCGCCGCGGCGTAGAGCTTGATGGGGCCCCCGTCGGGAACGGAGAGGGCATCGCGGACGGCGCCGGTGCCGCGGCCGCCGCAGCCGATGAGGGCGAGGCGGATAGTGTTGTCCTCGCCGGGGTGGACGCCGCTTGCGAGGCCACCGAGCATGGCCGCTCCGGCGGCAAGGGAGCCAGTCTGCTGGAGGAAGCGTCGGCGGCTGGTCTTGGGGCTGTGGCCTGGTTGCGTCATGGTAGTCTCCCGGGTTGATAGTGGATGAAATGCACGCCAGGAAGAACAGCACGCGTGCGCCGGGTTATGTTCCCGCAATGGGGATGGCAATCGGGGGGACATTCATGATAGGTAGATGTCAAGGGGAAACTGGAGGTTTCCCCCCGGCAGTGGCTATCGTGCCGGCGCCGGTAGCGTAGATGGCGCCCACGTTCTCAACAACATAGTCGTCATGGCCGTCATGCCGAAGCAACGCTGGGAGGGCGCGGTGACCCTCCGCCACTGCACCGCAAGACACGGACACGGCAAGGCAACGGCGGGAGACCTACTCATGCGCCTTTGTGGCCTGGGAGAGGTCCATGGCGCGGAGGCGGCGCATGCCAACGTAGGCGGAGAAGACCAGCAGCACGAACACGACGGCCACGGTGGTGGCGTGGACCCAGAGGGGGAGGATGGCCCGGAAGGCCATGTTCTCGGTCTCGAAGCTCTTGAGGAAGAGCGTGTTGAGCACTGAGCCCAACGGGATGCCCACGACGAGGCCCACGATGGCGAGGAAGCACAGTTCGAGCCCCGCCAGCCATGACGCGAACCTGGCGGAGAAGCCGATGCTACAGAGCGTGGCCAGCTCCCGCGTCCTCTCCAGGAGCGACACCGAGGCGGTGCTGTGGATGGCGGAGCCGGCCAGGACGCTGCCGAAGATCATCAGGATGCCGATGAACACCCACAGCGTCGCCATCTGCTCGTCGATCTCGCGGCGCACGTCCTCCTGGGTGGACACGAGGGCCGCGAAGTCGGACTGCTCCAGCCGGTGCTTGAAGGCTTCCGCGCGTGCGGGAGCGACATCCACGTAGGCGCCGTAGCTGCTCTGCGGGAAGACCCGGTCGCCCACGAAGCGGCGGATGTCCCGGTACTCGCCGTAGGCGCTGTTGCCCATGGCCGTGTCGAGTATGCCCGCCACTTCCATCGTCTGCTCGAGCCGCCGGCGGCGGCTGGACTTGACCCACTCCACATGCACCGGGCTGCCGGGCTCGGCCCTCAGCCGGTCGGCGAAGCGTTTGGGCAGCCATAGCTTACCGGCCTCCACGACCATCGGCTCATCGCCGACGGTTCTCACGCGCAGGAGACGCTGGCCGCGCTGAACGCCCGTCATCATGAGCTCGCCCTCGCCCCAGCTTGTCCTGACGCGCACCGGCACGGTGACGTTGAGGCTCGCGGCCCGGCCGCCGGGGATGGCCGCCATGGCCTGGGCAAGCTCGGCGCCCGCCGGGTGGGTGAGCTGCACGTCTATCTCGTACTTGCGGCTGCCGGTCACGTACTCGTCTATGGCGTCCATCGTCGCCACGTACATGCCGAGCGTGGTGATCATGATGCTCGCCCCGCCGGCGATGCCGGCCACTGCCAGGAACGTGCGCGACGCGCGTCGCACGATGCCGCGCAGCGGGATGCGGTAGGCCACGCGGACGAAGCGGGTCAGCTCCACCAGCCGCTGCCGCCGGCTCTGGCGCCTGTGGGCCTCGCCCTGGCTCTCGAGGTCGCCGCGCATGGCCACGGCCGGGTGCAGCCGTGCGGCCATCCTGGCCGGCAGATATGCCGCCACGAGGCCGGTGCCCGTGGCAATGGCCAGCCCTACGAGAACCGTGTCCCACCGCACGAAGCTCATGACGAGGGGGAGCATCAGGCTACTGCCGTACATCTTGCTGACCCCCACCGACATCAGGTGGCCCAGTGCCGCGCCGGGTATGGCCCCGCCGAGGCCGATGAGCACGCCCTGCATGACGTGCTGGGTGAGGATGTGGCGGTCGCTGAAGCCGGAGGCCTTCAGCATCCCAATGACACTGACCTGGAGGCGCACGATGCGCGCGAGGGCGCCGTAGAGCGAGAGCCCGGCCGACGACAGGAACAGGATGGGGAAGAAGATGCTGAGCTGCGCCAGCGCCATCTGGTCGAGGTACAGCAGGCGCACGCTGGGCTGGAACTGTTGGGTGTACGCGAACTCCACTCCGTACGAGTCGGCGAGGCCCTCCAGCTTCTCGAGGACCTGCTCCTCGTAGCCCGGGGCGACGGTGCAGTGGATCTCAGTGATCTGCCTCCCGAGGCCCAGCCACTGCCGCGCCCGGTCCTCATCGAGGAACAGCACGCCGAAGGTGCCGCGCGCGACGAACATGGTGTGCTGGGAGGGTACGGGGTAGATGTACTCCGGGCTCGTCGCGAAGCCGACGACGGTGAACTCGCGCTCGCTGGTTGCGTATCTGCACTTGATGCGGTCGCCGATGGCGTAGTTGTTCTGCCGGGCGAACTGCTGCTCCAGGACGGCCTCGTGCGCGTCGGCGATGTAGCGGCCCTCGAGTATCCAGATGTCGTTCATCACCGGCCGGCTGGCCCGGGGCACGCCGACGAACCGACCCAGCACGCGCTCCCGGTCGCGCCCTCGCTGTATGATGGAGCCGTCGCCGACGATCCGCCCCATGGCCTCGCGGACGTGCGGGATGACTCGGGCGGCGTCAACGAGGCTCTCCGGGGCCCTCTCGAACAGGACCGACACGTCGGCCATACGCGTCCGCTGGTAGATGTGGTTGTAGGTGCCCGAGATGTTCTGGTACGCCTGGAAGAGCCCGATGAAGAGCGTCACGCCGAGGCCGACGAGTATGAGGAGGGATATGGCCTGGCGGGCGAGGGCGCGAGTGTCGGCCCAGAGCTTGCGCCGGAGCATGGGGACGGGGCGCGGCGCGGGGCCGCTAGAGCCGGATCTCTCGGGGATGGACGGCCGCACCGGCGGCCACCTCCGCAATCTGCCCACTGCGCAGGTGCAGGACGAGATCGCCCATCTGGGCGAAGGCGTTGTTGTGAGTGACGATCACCGCGGTCATGCCGCGGTTGCGCGTCTCCTCCCACAGCAGCGACAGTATCCCGCGACCGGTCTCGGTATCGACCGATCCGGTGGGCTCGTCGGCCAGCAGGAGCCTGGGCTGCTTCACGACGGCGCGCGCGATGGCCACGCGCTGCTGCTGGCCGCCGCTGAGCTGCGATGGGAGGTGGTCGGCGAACTCGTCGAGGCCGACCTCGGCCAGCGTCTCGTGCGAGAGCTCGTCCGTGCCCACGAGCTGCGCCACGAGGCGGACGTTCTCCAGGGCCGTCAGCGTCGGCACGAGGTTGAACATCTGGAATATGAAGCCGACGGTCTCCCGCCGGTAGGCGGTG
>JASFTE010000580.1:0-3836 GCA_050114035.1 Armatimonadota bacterium
GCTCAGTACCACGGAGGGCGTGGTCGGCGCCGTCAGTGTACTGTCTCTCCAGAAAGAAGGGTTCGACGAGCACGCCGTCAGCCTCGTTCGGACGCTGGCGAGCCAGACCGCCGCCGCCGTCGCGCGCATCCGCGCGCGCCCCGTGGCTCGCCAATGGTCCCTGGAGGCACTCCTCGAGGGCGTCCCCGACGCCCTCCTCCTGCTGGACCCTGGCGGAGACATACTCCTGCACAACCGCGCCGCCCAAGGCCTGCTGCCGTTGCTGACCGGCGACGACGGGCAGCCGGGCGCCACGGGGCAGGTGAGGTCGCCGCAACTCGCCGAGGCCGTCGCGGAGTTGCTGGCGGGCCATGGCGATGTCGTCACAGAGCTGGAGGTCCCAAACGACGGCCGGCCGCGCACCTTCTCTCTCCGACTCACTCAGCTCTCCGCCCAGACCGGCGAACAGTGTGCAGTGGCGCACCTGCGCGAGGTGACGCACGAGCGCGTCCTCGAGACTCAGGCGTTTCGCAGCGCCAAGCTGGCTTCCATTGGCGAGCTGGCCGCCGGTGTCGCCCACGAACTCAACAACCCGCTGACCACCATACTAGGATTCGCGGACCTCCTCCTGCGGGCGCCCTTGCAGGCCAAGGCCAAGGGCGACATCGAGAAGATCCACGCCGCGGCGCTACGCAGCCGCAAGATCGCCCACGACGTGCTGTCGTTTGCCCGAGGCAGCACGCCGGGCGTCAAGGTATTCGATCTGAACGACGCTCTGGCTCTTCCCATCCGGCTGGTGGCAAAGCACTTTCGGGCAGACGACATCGAGATCATTGAGGCGTTCGATCCGGCCCTGCAGCCAATACACGGTGACATGGGACAACTGCAGCAAGTGCTGCTCAACCTACTCCAGAACGCCTACCATGCCATTTCCGCCAGTGGCGTTGGCTCCTGTGTCATCGCGGCCACACGGGCCGCCGGCCGCAACGCCGTCGTTGAGGTAAAGGACGACGGCCCCGGCATGCCCGACGAGCTGCGACACAAGATCTTCGAGCCATTCTTCACCACGAAGCCGCCGGGTGAAGGCACCGGTCTGGGGCTGAGCATCGTACACAGGATCATCACAGAACACCGAGGGACCATCTCCGTGGCGCCTCGCCCGTCCGGCGGAACATGCTTCACCATAGAACTCCCCGTTGAGCCTGTCACCGGGCAGGCCGGTGACGGTGCTGCCGAGATGACTCACTGGACTACGCATCAGGCGCTCGGGCAGGCCCGTGACAGAGCCCCGGTCTCGGCCGCCGGTGCCCCGGCGGGCCCGGCACAGCCGACGGCATGATCGGTCACCGGTCCCCACGTTCACCCGAGTTGCCGCGGCGCGGAGCGCTCGCCGACCGTGCATTGAGCTGCTCGACACATTGACGCTGCTCTTCCCATGGCTCACCCGGAGGGATGACACACCATGACACGCGAGAAGATCCTCGTCGTAGATGATGAAGAGACCGTCGCCGAGTACTGCAGTGGCGCCCTTGAGGCCGCTGGCTATGATGTGGTCAGCGTCAACAGTGGCGACAAGGCGATCGAGTTGGCGAACGCCCATCGCTTCGGCGTGCTGCTCACTGACATCAAGATGGCAGGGATGGACGGCCTCGCGACCTTCCGCGCCATCAGGGAATTCGACCCGGACATCGCCGGCATTGTCATGACGGGCTACGGATCCCTGGAGAACGCCATGCAGGCCCTGCAGCTCGGATTCAGTTGGTTCCTCGCGAAGCCGTTCACTATCGACGAACTCACCTCTGCCGTGGAGCGCACACTTGAGAACGTGCGGCTCGCCCGCGAGAACGGCCGCTTGAGGGCGCTGATCAACCTGCACGAGCTCGCACAGGCCAGTGGGCAGCAGGGCGACGTGGGTGCACTCATGACCAGCGCGCTGCATATCACGCTCAAGGAGACGGGGGCTGACGCCGCCTCCATCGCGTTGCTCGACGACAACCTCGCGCAGCCCATGCGGAGGCTGTGCGTGCCCACTGCGCACTCAGACTCCGCCCCGATAATGGAAGCGGAGCACTTCATGACTAATGGTGTCACCCAGATTGGCTCGGGCCGCGCATTTCAGCCCGACGATGCCGGCAGCCCGGTCCTCGGGCAGCTCATGCAGGCCGCGGGACTCGCGGCCAGCCTGTGCATCCCATTGATGAGCGCGGGCGACGTCATCGCCACGCTCACCGCGCACAAGTACCAGCGCAAGGGCGCCGCGCCGTTCTCGGAGGCTGACTTGCAGTCCACGGCCGTTATCGCCGGCCATGCCGCCATTGCCATCAGCAATGTGCAACTGCGGCAGAAGTTGGAGCGGCAGCCGAGCCCTGCGAGCCTCCCTGGCGGATAGAGCGGCAGGCACCCGCTCCCCGCCCGCGCGGGCCGACAGACGACGTGATCGACCATGCACGAGCCGCTTCGCACACTGATCGTTGAGGACTCAGAGGACGACGCCCTCCTTGTCGTTCGAGAGCTGCAAAGGGGTGGCCATGCTGTCGCGTGGGAACGCGTGGAGACGGCAGAGGCCATGCGAGCCGCCCTGCAGGAACAGAACTGGGACATCGTCATCGCGGACTACTGCCTTCCCCAGTTTGACGCTCCCTCCGCACTCGCCCTGGTGCAGCAGAGCGGGCTGGATCTTCCCTTCATCGTCGTATCGGGCACCGTAGGAGAGGACCTCGCGGTGACGATGATGCGCCAGGGCGTCCACGACTATTTCACGAAGGACAGCCTCTCTCGCCTCGCGCCGGCCGTGGAGCGCGAGCTGCGAGAGGCAAAAGAGAGACATAGGCTGCGGGCGGCGGAGCAGAAGCTGCGCCAATCCGAAGAGCGATACAGACGGCTGGTGGAGTCCGCCGCCGAAGCGATATTTGTGGTGGACGAGAATGGTCGCTTCCTCTCGGCGAACCGGCAGGCGGCACTGGACATGGGAACAACACCTGAGGCCCTCGTTGAGAAGACGCTGTATGACTGCTTCCCCCAGGGGCTGGCCGACCAACATGTCGCGGCCATTCGCAGCGTATTCCGCTCGGGAGCGCCCCTGTTTGGGCGTGAGTCGCTGACCCCGACCGCATACGGCGACAGGTGGTATTGCACCACACTGGCGCCGGTCACCGATGAAGATGGCGACGTCACGTGTGTGCTGGGGATCGCTCGCGACGTGACCGAGCGCAGGCGGGCCGAAGACGCACTGCGAGCAAGCGAGGAAAGGTACCGAAGCGTCGTTGACAACATAGCCGTGGGGGTGGCCGTCATAAGCCCAGAGATGGAGATACTGGGCCTCAATGAAGAGATGCAGAGACGCTTCCCGCACATCGATACATCCAGGCGTCCGCTCTGCCATCGGTCCCTGTATGATCCTCCCCGCGAGAGTGTGTGCTCCTACTGCCCCACCTCGAAGACGTTCCAGGATGGCCAGGTCCACGAGGCGGTCGCCGTCAGAGGCAAGGGGGCGGAGGCGAGGTACTACCGCATCCTCGCATCCCCCCTGCGGGACGCATCGGGCGAGGTCATTGCGGCCATAGAGATGGTGGAAGACATCACGGACCGCAAGCGGGCCGACGACGCCATGCTCCGCGTCAGCAAGCTCGACTCGCTGGCCCTCCTGGCCGGCGGCATCGCTCACGACTTCAACAATGTGCTCACCGGCATCATGGGCAACGTCTCCCTCGCGAAGATGCACGCCGGCTCAGACCGCACGGTCGGGCGGGCCCTGGAGAGGGCACAGAAGGCGTGCCGTCAGGCCACACACCTCACGCACCAACTGCTGACCTTCGCCAAGGGAGGAGCGCCTGTCAGAGCCCCCGCTTCGCTCGCTG
>JASFTE010000581.1:0-3833 GCA_050114035.1 Armatimonadota bacterium
CGTGGCCTTCCGCCGCAGCACCCTCGACATCGCCATGCCGGACACGGTGCCGGCCGCCGGAGACGTCGATCGGCAGCTCGAGGCCTTCGCCGCGCCGGGACAGCATCAGCCCCTCAGCTTTCGCGTCCGGGCGCTCAGAGACCTGAGCGACTTCTCACCCCAGCCCTCCGATCTCTCCGGACCAGGCGGCGGCCGGATCCCGGCAGCGGCGGTGACCGTCAGGCCTGTGCGCTACCTGGAGCGCATGGTCCACCGGTCGATGATCGACACCATCGTCAAGCCCACGTTCCTGGACGACAGGGACAGCGTCGACATCCCGGCTGACACGACAGCCTGGTTCTGGGTCATCATCGACGTGCCGCCAGACGCTCGCGAGGGCCTCCACGAGGGGACAATTGCCCTGAACATCGGTGGGGCAGAAGTGGGGGAGATCCCGATCCGCCTGGAGGTGCTGCCGATCCGCCTGGTCGAGCCGCCGGGCATTGCCATCGGCTTCTACGACCGACCTCCTGCTGCTCCCGACACCCGCGCCGTCAGCCTGGAGCGCTATCGCGAGATGCGCCGGCGGGGCATGACCACCGTCGGCCTCGTGGCATCGAGCCACGTGGAGCGCGACGGCGACCGGCCGCGGGTCGTCTGGGACGAGCAGAACATGCTGGGCGAGGCCATGGCGGCGTACACGGAGGCCGGCTTCAGTGAGCCCATCGTGTGGCTCATGGGCGGCGTGGAGCGCAACCTCTGCATTCGGGAGTTCGGCCCGCTTGAGAGCGATGCCTTCGAGAGCGCCTACCGCGACATCATCGCCCAGATCCAGGCCCGGGTCGCCGCCGAGGGCTGGCCCGAGATCATCTACCAGCCGATAGACGAGCCGCCGCACAACCGGGAGCGGATGGCAATTGCGGTCCGGTGCCTGCAGGTTCTCAAGTCCGTGCCAGGCGTCCGCACCGAGGAGGACGGCAATCTCGTCCCCGGCACCGACGACTTCGAGGCGATGTATCCGCACACCGACGTGATCTGCTGCAACTTCCGCCGGCAGGTGGAGCAGCAGAAGCGCGGCACGTGGCCCACCGAGATGCGCCAGCGGTGCGAGCGCGATGGGAAGCTGCTCTGGACCTACAACATCGACACCACCGGTTACCACCCGGAGGCCATGCGGTTCGGGATGTGCTTCGGCCGGGAGGCGTGCGGCTCCAAGGGGATGATCGAGTGGATCTACCAGAGCGTTCGCGCTGACGAGGACCCCTACGAGGTGGACGCGAATCGGGAGCGCCTCAAGTTCTACTTCTGGTTCCCGCCGTACGGGGAAGAGAATGGCGGTCCGTCCATCGGTCTCGAGGGCGCCACCGAGGGCGCCACGGACGCAAAGTACCTCGCGACCTTCGAGGCCGCCGTGCGGCAGGCGAGGGCGTCGGGCGATCCTCAGAAGGCGGCCCTGGCCGACCAGGCCCTGGCCGAGTACGAGCGGCAGCTCTCGAAGATAACCTACACGGCCATGCGGACCGAGCTGCCCTATCAGGGCGAGTGGACAGTGCCGAAGCGCTTTGACGACGAGGGGCGCCCGCTCGTGTCCGGCAACTTCAAGATCCCCAACGGCTGGACCTTCGACGACTACGACAAGACGCGCCGCCTTCTGGCCGACTGGATCGTCAGACTGACTGCGGAGTAGCCCCGAGGCGGACCACGCCCGCCGCCTCCACAATGCTCAACGGAGCGGCGCACATCGTGGCATCCCGCGCAAAGAACCGAGCGAACACGGCCGGGGGCAGCCGGTCGAGCGCGTACTCCTCGAAGTCCGCCAGCGTGGGGGGGTGGGGAGGAGGGGAGTCGACGACGGGCGTGCAGCGGCCCTCGGCGTCGAGCAGGTGCAGCGCGCCATCGCGCTCGGGGACGCCGTCCAGCGCAAGCAGTGCGAAGGTCTCCCTTGGGGCGAGAGGATCACGGATCAACTCGACGAGGCGCTCGTGGATGTCGGACAGGGAAGTCTCGGCGAACTCAAGCGCCTGCGAGGCGGCCTGCTCGAAGCTGAGCGCGGCCCCCTCGACGGCGATGAGCGCAACGCGCGGGGGGGCGTAGCCGGGGTACACACCCATCTCCGTGGCCAGCAACGGCGCGTCGTACGACCGCTTGAGCTCCTCGCTCCCGGCACGCCGCGCCGGCACCGCCGCGCGCTCCACGAAGAGCTCGCCCGAGTTCAGATCCATCAGGTAGCTGACATCGCGCCGCGTCCCCAGGGGGCCACTGACCACCTCGTAGGCCAGTTCCAGCAGGCCCACCTGGTACCGCCGGGCGAGGCCGGCCTCGCGGGGCACTCGGCCCACCAGGGACTCCAGAGCGCGCTCATCCACCGGCGTTCCCT
Organism: Armatimonadota bacterium; assembly: GCA_050114035.1. Classification (GTDB taxonomy): domain Bacteria; phylum Armatimonadota; class Zipacnadia; order JAUWAU01; family JAUWAU01; genus JAUWAU01. Next base: position 2,357 of record JASFTE010000581.1, read on the forward strand.
GGACGTAGTGCCGCGTGGCCTCGAGCGTGTGCCAGAGGTCCAGTAGCACATCGACCCAACGGTCGTGGTCTTCCGCGGCCTCTCGTGCCGTCGCCGCTCCGTGCAGTTCCTCGAGCAGCGCCGCCAGCCGCAACTGCCGCCGACGGCGGGCTCTGGCGAGCATATCCGGGATCGCCTCAGCACACTGGGCACCGCTGGCGCGGATGCCGGCGATGGCCAGGTCCTCGATCATCTGCCCTACCGGGTCCAGCTCCTGGAGGCGCGCCCGCTGTCGCTCGGCCGTCTTCGAGGGCCCACGGCGCGGGGGGACTGCCGGCCTGGTTGCACTGTCCGCATCGGGGTCCGCCAAGGCGAAGGCATCCGGGGCGCGCTGCCACATGATGAGCAGGGCAGCCGCGTGCTTGCAGAACGGCTGCCGGACCGGGCACGTACATCCCGACCGGGGGACCGGCGGCTCCAGGTCCACGCGCACCTTGTACCTCGCCGGCTCGTCCTCGCCGCGCGGGATGCTCCCCTCGACGTCGGCAGTCAGCACATCGCCGGCTCGGCGCGGGTCCGCGACCTTGCCCCGGTCGGCGTAGTCGAGCCCGCGCTCGAAGGTCGTCTCGCCCACCCAGCGCCTGATCTGAAGCAGCTCGAGCTGTCTGCCTGTCACGACTCTGTCCCTCTGGGTGCTCCCCGGCAGGAACCGGCGAGGGCGGGTCCTGCCAGACGCAACCGGGTGTGCCGCACCGCGGCGAGCGCATGGAAAACGGCCGACACGCGCGCACGGTCATCCTCCGCCTCCGCAACGGCGCGCAGCTGCCCCGCCGTGGCTCGGAGGTCTGCGCCACTCAGCTCGTCGGCGAGCTCGCCGCACCGGTCCACAAGCGCGGTGCTGTTGCGGATACCGGTGGTGATGATGCCCCGCAGGGCGTCCTGCGCCTCATCCAGCAGCTTCATGATCGGCGTTGCCTCGGACATGCGTCACCCACTCCAGTTTCGCGTACGGAGTGGCGGAGGCCTGCAGGACGATTGGGGCCCGCCGGGGAAGCAGTGGGGTGCTGTGGACGGCAGAGGGAGGGAGGGATGGGCCCATGGCACACCCGCGGCGCCTGACGGACTGCATGTTCCTCACGTTCGCCGCCCTGCTGTTCTGCGTCAGTCTCGCCAGCCCCGCCGCAGCACAGGGAGGAGACGCCATGGCGTCAGCGCCTGCCAACGGCCCGGTCGACAAACGCCTCACGGAGGTGCGGGGTCTCCGGGACCCGCAGACCTTCACGCGCCCGGAGACCAAGAGGGAGTGGCTGGCCCGTGCCAGGGAGCTGCGGACGCACATCCTCGTGAGCTGCGGCCTGTGGCCCATGCCCAAGCGCACGCCGCTGCGCGCCAAGATCTTCGGCCGCATCGAGCGCGACGACTACTCCGTGGAGAAGGTGTACTTCGAGAGCTACCCGGGCTTTTTCGTGACGGGCAACCTGTACCGGCCGGTGGGGAA